>CAYPMQ010000024.1:0-20972 GCA_964411625.1 uncultured Ignavibacteriaceae bacterium | reverse complement strand
GTTTTTGACTGTGTAAAACACAGATTATCTTTTTCTTTTGAAAATATATTCAGCAAACTTTTTCCATTCACCCTCCTTGTTTTGTGATTCGGCTAATAATTACCATTGGTCGGTGATTTGATCATACTTTAAAAAATCTCTGAACATACCGTCCGGATAGTCAAAATACAGAGAAATTGTATTTCAAAGCTGGTTTCCGTAACCTGCGGTTTCGGAAAAGCCACCACCAAAATGATCAAGCCAGTGAATAATAAGATTTTTTTCTGATTATTGTAGCCAATGTAAATGTTTGCCTCATATTTTGGCGGAGTGCTTATTTCAGTTATTTTAAGATTAAAAAACTGATGGTTGAGTACCCAGCTTCCTTCTGCTTTGTAAGTTACCGAATCAGCACCGAGAACTCCCTTCATCATCCATGCTCCGGTCAGACTTTCAAGCAAATTATTCTAAAACAGATTCTCCTGAGCGTCAGCCCTGAAATTAACAAATAAAAGAATTATAACTAAAATTTGTATTTCTTTTCTTAATAAAACGAATTTCATACCCTCTCCTGTATTAATATTTCTTTTGCCTTGCTATTTTTCCAAAAAGTTCCTGAAGTTCTGATAATGCAAAATTAGACATTTATAATTTAATGAAATTATGCACGAGTACTTTTTAAAACAAAATAAATTATAAAATATCAATCAATTTTCTTCTGTCCATCAAAAACGTACTCACTCATTGGTTTGATTTTAGTATAATTAAATTGACGTCATTTCCGGTAAAGGGAAGATACGGATTCATTTTTTTGCGAATGGCTGAAAAAAGGAAGACTAAATCCCGCCGGTTAAAAAGGATTTATGTTCGAATAAATCTGTGAGTTAAATAAGATATTTGCTATTTACCGGAGTAAAAAAAGCTTATCAGCAGCAATAAAATGCTTAAATACTAAAGTAAAAAATGCTGAAATTCAAAAAATATGTATATTTGATTCAGAAAAACACTTTGTTCTGATAGATTTTCAATCCGGTCTATGATATTGGTAATTTAATCGAACAATATTTTTCTGCCACATTAATAACCTCACTTTTAATCGCCTTTGTTCCCGGATACCAGGAATATTCAGGATCAAAAATTCATCTTATAAACTGTTATCAAATGTCCGGTCTGGATCTGTTTTGGTTTACAGGATATGACTTTTGCAGACATGCAGAATAAACGGGATAATCATAAAAAGGAGTTATCCCGGGATATTGCTCCGGAATAATCAGCCCTGAAAATTCAGGTTTCAGGACCCTTAATAGCTTAATAAGGAAATAATTGAGTTACACACAGTTCATTTAACAGAACGAGATTAACAAAAATTGTTTTCATCAGATAATTGAAAACATTTATATAAAGGAAGTTATTTAATGCCCCGACTAAGTCTTCGTACCAAACTTTTAGCGTTAACAATCGTTATCGCATTGATACCACTTGGGGTTGCCGGGTGGAACATGATTACCATAACTCAGGATGAATTAAAAAGTGCCGCAAATGATGAACTTTCGGTAACTGCGGGACAAATATCCAGGGAAATGGACGCAAGCTATAAAGATGTTTGGTTAGGTCCGTTACTTTTAATTGCAAATGCAGTTGATAATGAGGAACTTGATATACCCGGTAAAATAGCTATTCTCACCAGCACAAATGACATACCGGATATTGTTTCACTTCAGTTAACCCTTCAGGGATTTCCTGAGCCTGTGGTGATTATGAAACAGGATTATATGGCAAGACTGGATTCCGCAGGACTTGTGGCGAGTGAAGTCTTAAGAACGCCGGAAGAAATATTAACTGAGGCGGCTAAGGGATCTATGGTTGTAAATTCAGAGGCAAGGTATATTAAAGAAATTAACAGCTGGGTATTTAATTTGATTATACCTTTGAGGAACCTTATTACCGGTAAAAAGGCTATAATTTCTGCTACTATATCACTTGACCGTCTTGAAAGCTCCATCCGGAAGAATCCCTTTCAAAAGACTGGTACAATATTTATCGCCGATGAGAATGGTACTAAACTGCTTTCAGGTCCGCCTGAAGATCTTCAAAAACTCTCAATTGTTCAGTCTGCATCAGAGCTTCTCCGGGCAGGAAATAATGTGCTCACTGTAAAACCATACGTGAGACCGGATGGTACAGCAATGTTAGGCGCATTCAGCATGCCCGCAGCATTTAAATGGGCTGTAATAACTGAAAAAAGCGAAGAGAATGCATATGCAGCTGTAGGAAAAATGCAAAACTCACTTTTCCTCTGGGTCTTCATCGGTCTAATTCTGGCAGCAATAAGTGCCGTTATATTTGCAGCAACAATTAGTAAACCAATTCTTGAAATCGGTGAAGTTGCCCAGGTAGTTGGCACCGGTAATTTTAACACCCGTGTAACAAATCTTAAATCAAATGATGAAATAAGTGACCTTGGTCATCGTTTCAATGAGATGATTCAGGGTTTGAGAGAAAGATTTGAACTTATGAAATTTGTTTCAGGCACTACAATTGATGCTATAAAGAGCGCAAAAGATGCAGGAATTCAGCTTGGAGGCGAAAGGCAGGAAGTAACAGTATTTTTTTCTGATATCAGAGGATTCACTGCTTTTTCTGAAAAGGTTGAACCTGAGGTTGTTATTGAGATGCTCAATACCTATCTCAGAAGTGAAGCCAATATTGTTAAAAAGTATAATGGCGATATAGACAAATTTGTGGGTGATGAACTTGTGGCAGTTTTCAAGGGAGAAAGAATGGTTGAAAGAGCCATTCTTGCAGGACTGGAAATTAACAGTGCAATAAATGACCTTAACAGAGATCATCCTGAATGGAATATAGGTATCGGTATTGGGATTAACTCGGGAACGGTTATTGTGGGTGCAATGGGAAGTGAAGAAAGAATGGATTACACTATACTTGGTGATAACGTAAATCTTGGCGCCCGTTTATGCTCTGCAGCCAAAAGGGACCAGTTAATAATCTCTCATAATTCTTTTACTGCAATTACGAATCCTGATGAATTTATTATTGAACCTGTCGAACCTATTATGGTAAAAGGAAAATCCGATCCGATCAAGATTTATCAGGTTACAGGTTTAAAGATTTCTTAATGTTTGAATTACTATATTTAAATCTGACATTTAACTGATGATAAAAATATGATTATTAATTATTTCCGAATCTGCTGAACTATTTATGCTGAGAGCAATTTTTTTTCTGGTTTTACTTTTAACCGCCATTGTTTTTCCACAGACAGTTATAGTCCAGCAGGGTGAAAACGCAAGAAATCTCGCTGAAAAGTATTTAGGTAATTCAAATCTCTGGCCGGAAATTCTTAAAGTGAATAATCTGAATTCACCTGCAGATATTAAAGCGGGTATGCAGCTTACACTCCCTGCTTCTCAAATAAAGGCTGCAGATACAGAAATCAATAAAGCGCTTGCAAAAATGCAGGAGGCAACTGCAGCCGGCGCTCGTATTCTCGTGCCTGACTTAATTCAGTCTGCTATTACACTTCACAACAGGGCTGTAGAATTAAAATCCGCAGGTGATTGGGATAATGCAGTGAAAATTGCCCGGAGAGCATATCAGGAAGCATTGAATGCTCTTAATGAATCACTCATAAAAAATACAACTGCAGTTGAAGCCACATTAAATGAGAAGGTAGGTACAGTTGAAAGCAGAACCACTTCTGATGTTGTCTGGCTTGAAACACAGTTATATGAAAATCTGAAGGAGGGTCAAAAGGTGAGAACTCTTTCAAGATCATATGCTGAAATTATTTTTCAGGATAAAAGCAAACTGAGGCTTAGTGCAAATTCACAGGCGGTAATTCAGAGAATGCGTGAGACAGTTATTAACAGAAAGGCAGACCAAACCATAAATATTGTTGAAGGTGATATTTACGCACTTCTTTCAGGAAATAAACGAAGAGGGGTAACTGTTAATATTCCCGGAGTTGAGGCGCAGATAAATTCTAACAACTTCTGGATATCAAGGGATGCCGGTAATAATATCAGGATAGCTAATTATGATGGTGAAATAAATATCAAACAGGGAAACAACAGGGTTACTATAGGCAAAAATAAAGGTATTTCAACAAGTCTTAATAATGTGGGCGGGCAGACTTCAGATCTTCTTACTGAAACTCCTCTGGTTACGCCGGAAAATTCAAAGGCGGTTTATCGGAATCTCGAAAAAAACGGAATAACTTTTAACTGGAACAAGGTAAAGGGAGCAAAAGCATACTGGCTTGAAATTGCTTATGAGAGTTCCACCTTTAACTATATGGTTTATAGTAATAATGAGATCAGGGATACCTTTTTTACTGTTGATGAAGTTGCAAATGATGGTATCTACTACTGGAGAATTTATGCGATAGATGATCTTGGTTTACCAGGGCCAACTTCTGAAATCAGATTTATGAAAGTTGTTACAGATTATCTTGAGCCATTTTTTGTAATAAATTATCCGGCTGAGGGTCAGATTCTGAGAAACGGGCTCATCACTATCACCGGGGAAACGGAAAATGATTCAAAACTGTATTTTATGGAGAAAGAGGTCCCGCTCAACTCTTCTGGTGGTTTTCAGCTTGATCTTGCATTAAAACCGGGTGAAAACTTACTTGTATTTACTTCGATTGATGAGGCCGGTAATAAAAATATTTTTAAGCGAAAAGTAATATTTGAGCCAGATAAAAATATTGAATTTAACCTGGCTCAAATTAATAATCCGGGAGATAAGGATTCTGTTATACAGTTTACAGGTAATTTTTATACAATTGCCGGATACACTCTCCCAAAAGCTATTATATCAATTAAAGAACTAATCAGTTTGTTCACTGCCAGGACAAGATCAGATGATTCTACCGGCTCTTTCGGTTTGACCGTACCTGTTGAGAACAGGCTGAATCAATATGCGATGACTGTTACTACAGTTTCAGGGCAGGAGAGTTACCGTACTTTCAATCTTGAGAAAAAAAATGCATCATCGGGAATTAGTTTCGATAATGAGATTCCTTCATTCACCTCAGACACTTCACTCGGAATTTCCGGAGCAATTACCAATGCTTCAATTCTGAAATTAAACGGTATGCCTGTGAAACTTATTAACAACAGATTCAGTCTTGAAACCGGCCTTATTCCCGGTAAAAACCTGCTTGAATTTTATTTGCTGGATGAGGCAGGCAATGTATCCACTGTTGTAAAGCAGATTTTCTTTGATAACGGAAAACCGGAGATAGGCCGACCCACTTTAAACTTTTCACGGGCAGAGGGTGGAGAAACTATCGAAATTTCAATTCCGGTAAAGGATATTTCACAGCTTCAGAAAACTGCTGATTACGAACTGAATATTGGTGACAAATCATTCAAGAGAATCCTGACATTAAATGAGAGTGGATTATATTACTTTGATGTATTTATTGTACCTTTAAACGTAAAAGGAGCTGTTCAGGTAAGTAACATTGAAGTCAAAGATATTTTTGGAAATACAAACATCAGATAGATTATAAGCTATGATAAAAATTGTTCTGCCATTAGTAATTTTAATCAGTTTAGTCTTTTTAACGCCGGATGTATCAGCTCAGGAAAAAGTACATCATATAACATACGGCCCTTCTGCCCCAACCCGCGAAGGAGATAATGATTTTCTTCAGATCATATTTTTCAGTATCCCTGAAAAATTGAAAGACAGTTTATATCTGAGATTATTTGATGCTGATTTCGGAGATAACCTTGATGTCACTCTTGATAATTTTGATTCGCAAACTGAATTTATTTTGTATGGAGGCGCCGGTGCCTTTACAGGGGGAGCAGCACAATACCCACTCCCGAATATTGAGTCTTCCACCGCAGGCACAGAATTAAAAAAAATCACCACCGGAATTGACCCTTTTCTTGATAATAAGTGGCTGAATTTTGCAGCATTTTCACCTTCGCAGGGGGAGCTTTATAACGGCAGGTATTACTTCAGGCTGGTAGTCAGAGGAATTAATGGGAATGACGGTAATCTTTTTGATTTAGCTTTGAGTACCGAAAGCAAGCAAAACATAGAACCCGATGGAGTTGAAATATTCAGCTATGCTCCCACTCTGAGATTACCGAGAAAAGGGGTGTTCGCTGAAGTCAGATTTTTACTGCCTGCGGATATTGATGAGGTTACTGTCTTCAATTTTGATGTTGCCGGCGCTGCTGTCTGGGTGGAAACGCCTTTCAGATCAAATCTTAGTGTGCCTGCTTCAGGTCAGGATGAGTGGGCTAACGGTAAAGTTTCATTTTTACCCGATGAACCCGGAAGGGTAAATGCTATCATAGTTGAAGGCGGAATTGAAATACCCAATGATTTCACTGTCTATGTGGTCGATAAACAAGGTAAAAATCTTCCTGTGCAGTTACCAGCTTTTCTTTGGACAAGAAATAACCGTCCTGTTGCTAATTATACAGTAAAAACTCTCTCTGATTGCTATACCGTAGTTTTTGACGGAGCAACCTCAACAGACCGTGATGGGGATGCATTGCTATTTACCTGGGAGTTTGGTGATGGTACAAAAGGGGAAGGTAAAAGAATTGCTCATAAATTTGATAAGTTTGGCAGCTATTCTGCAAGGGTTATAGTCAGCGATCTTTCCGGACAGGTAGGAAATTCAACTATTAAAGAGTTCAGTTTCAAAATTAACGAACCTCCCATTGCAAGAGCAGGAAACGATATTGTGGTTTCACCCGGGGCTGAAATAAGCCTGAGCGGCTCGGCATCATCGGATAATGATGGGAAAATTATCAGGTATCTCTGGGATATGGGTGATGGTACAAAGCTTGAAGGAATTAATATTAAACACAAATATATAAAGGCAGGTAACTATACTGTGCTTTTAAGAGTTGAAGATGATTCAGATTCGCCATGTAATTTTGCTGCCGATGAACTTAAAGTAATAATTAATTCCCAGCCTGTGGTTGAAGCCGGTAAAAATGTGATAAGTGCCGTAAATGAAGAAATAACACTTAACGGTGCACTAAGCTACGACTCAGACGGGGAACTTACAAAATTTGAGTGGGATTTTGGTGATGGCACAACCGGTTCAGGCATTGTTGTAAAACACTCATATAAATCACCGGGTAAATACAATGTTACACTTAAGGTTACAGATAATACTTCAGCAGCAAACAATCAGGCCACTGATCAGTTAGTTGTAACTGTTAATGACAGGCCGGTTCCTGAAGCCGGGTCTGATCAGGTAGTAGCTGCAGGTGAAGCGGTACAATTTGATGGCAGTGCATCAATTGACAGGGATGGTTCAATAAAAGCATATCAATGGACTTTTGGGGATGGTTCTTCGGGGTCGGGGCAAAAAGTTAGTCATACCTATAAAGAACCCGGTGTTTACCCCGTTCGTTTAACTGTTACTGATAACTCCGGCTCAATTTCAGAAAGTAATTCAGATTCACTCACAATTATCGTAAATTACCCTCCTGTTGCCGCCGCCGGGAGTGATCAAATTGTATCTGAAAGTGTAGTGACTTTTAACGGAAGCGAATCAAAAGATCAGGATGGCAGTATTACTGCTTATTTTTGGGAGTTCGGGGATGGTTCAACAAGCACCGAGCAGAATCCGGTTCATGTATATGGAAATCCCGGAACATACAAGGTTAAGCTTACCGTAACCGATAATACACCGGTATCCTCTAACAAGGATTCAGATGAGTTGACGGTTATCATAAATGCGCCGCCAATTGCCGACGCAGGGGCTGACAGAATTATTGCAGTTAATGAAGTTACTACCTTTGATGCTTCAAAATCGGTTGATCCGGATGGTTCCATAGTCGCATTTGAATGGGATTTCGGTGATGGTAACAAATCACAGGGTGTTGAAATCAAACACAGTTATAAAGCTCCCGGCATTTACACTGTCAAATTAATTGTTAAGGATAACACAAGCCACCCAAATGCTTATTCTGCCGATTTTGTAATTGTAAAAGTAAATGCACCACCCGTTGTTAAAGCAGGAAGTGATGTAATAGCTGCTCCCGGTGATAAAGTTATATTCAACGCTGCAGGGTCTTATGATATAGACGGAAAAATAGAAAAGTACTTCTGGACTTTTACTGATGGAACCGAAACATACAATACTCCTCAGGTAGTAAAAGTGTTCACTAAGCCGGGCATTTATTTCGGATCACTTACCGCTTCAGATAACAGCGGAGCAATTAATAATTCAAATTCTGATAAGATTGAAATCAGAATTAACAGCTCTCCTGTGGCAAATCCGGGTAAAGATGTTTTTACCTGTAATTATACCGTAATATTTGACGCATCTCAATCCAGTGATCCCGATGGTGATGCTCTTAAATATAAATGGGATTTTGGCGACGGAAAAATACTGGTTTCAGGTGCAGTTGTAACTCACACTTATGAAAACGCAGGAACGTATCCTGTAATACTCACAGTTGATGATGGCAGAAATTTAAAGAATTCAATTTCTTCTGCATCATAGATAGTAAAAATTAATCAGGCTCCTGTGGCTGATGCAGGTAATGACAGAACAATTTGTGCCGGTGATCTTGTCTTATTTGACGGAAGCGGTTCTAAAGATCCCGAGGGCGGACTTCTGAAATATTACTGGGATTTTGGTGATGGTACAACTGCAGAGGGAATGAACCCCGCTAAAAGATTTGATAAAGCCGGATCTTATCAGGTAAGACTGAAAGTTAAGGATGATTCAGAACTTGAGTGCAATGATGACCTTGATCAGATTGTTGTGCTGGTTGCTGAATCTCCCGTTGCTGCTGCCGGTGATGACCAGACTGTATGTGCAAACGCACTTGTGTATTTTGATGGTTCCAAATCTGAAGACTTTGATGGAGTGGTAAATAATTTTAACTGGGATTTCGGAGACGGAAATACCGGTGAGGGCGAAAAACCAACGCATGTTTACCTGAAGCCCGGTAAATACAGGGTGGTTTTAACAATTACAGGTGATCTTATAGGAGAATGTGACAATAAGGATACTGATGAATTGTATATAACCGTTACTGAGGCTCCGGCAGCTAAAATGGATTACCCAAGACTGGCTGCTCAAAATGAACCAATTACCTTTGATGCATCAACTTCCCAGAGTTCAAACGGAACCATAGTTTCTTATTCCTGGGATTTTGGTGACGGAACAACCGGCTCCGGAGAAAAAGTGTCTAAAACTTATCAGAATTACGGGAAATACTTTGTAAAACTGACCGTAAAGACTAATACAACCACGGATTGTGGTACAAGCATGATCCGTGATTATATAATTGTTAATGCAAGACCGGAAGCAAATGCAGGGATTGATCAGCAAACCGGCATTAATCAGATTGTTGTTCTTAATGCAAATGATTCAAAAGATCCGGATGGTTCTATAGTTCAGTACTATTGGGTACTTGGTGAGAAAGATACGGCCAGAGGTATTGAAGTCAAACACAAATTTGATAAACCGGGGTCATATCCGATAATATTGAAAGTGACAGATAATTCAAACCTCTCTAATAATTCAGATTCAGATACTCTCATAATTAATGTTAATAATGCTCTGGCAAATTCTATTAATGCGGTTAGCTCAGCCTGCGTGAATGAGGTGGTTTCATTTGCTGTTTCTGATCCTTCATCAGCTTCGGGTGGTAAAACGAGCTATCGTTGGAATTTTGGCGATGGTAATTCGGCTGAAGGTCCTGAGGCTCAGCATAAATATCTCCTTGCAGGTGTCTATTCCGTCACCCTCACTTCAGATGATGGAAAAAAACTTGAAAATAGCGTTACGACTGTCACTAAAATAATTAAAATAAATACTGCACCTTATGCTAATGCCGGAGCTGACAGAGTAGTTTGTCCGGGTAATCCGGTTTTATTTGATGCGTCTCTTTCAACTGATCCGGATAATGATTCCCTTTATTTTGAATGGCAGTTTGGTGATGGTTCTTCGGCTGCTTCTTCCAGGGTTGAACACCGTTATACCAAAGCAGGCACTTATAATGTAGTTTTGCTTGCCAGTGACAGAAGCGGAAGCAATTGTCAGGCAATGGCTGATACAGCAATCATCAAAGTAAATACGACACCGGTACCCGTACCCGGTAAAGCTATCTCAGCCTTTACGGGAGGAGCCTATGATGCCGTGATATTTGATGCTCTTACTTCATCGGATCCGGATGGTGATCCGCTTACTTTTGAATGGGATTTTGGTGACGGCACAAAAGATTCAGGATCATTTGTAAAACACATGTTCACTAAACCAGGGAACTACAAGGTCACGCTTACTGTAAAAGATGACTCCGGACTTACCTGCGGAACTGCTGTTTCTGTTTTTGATGTGAATGTAAAGAAAAGATAATGGAGCTGGTTCTGTAATGAAGGCAGTTATCTGATATTTAACTTTTTTGTGAAACGGTTCAAAATTAATTAATAACTTCTAAAGAACTGTTATGAAACATACTCTTGAACCGTTTATTTTTATTACAGAGATTCAACTCATGAAAAACTATAAAAAGGATATGAAGAAGAAGTTCTGAATAACTCTTCACCCGGCGGTAAATACTTTTGTATCATTCGGATTCCATCATCATAGACGCATTAATATATTATTAAACAAGCAAATAGCTGCATATTTATAAATCGGGTAATCCGGCTCTCAGAGCATTCCGCAATGTAATTTTATTGGTCAAAGTCAGAGAGTCGGGAGTCATCAATCATTTTATTCCTCCCGGTCAATAACGTCAGAATGTGATCACAACTGGTCCTGTATTCTTTGAAGCCTCGGCAAATCTGTGAGCTTCCACTATCTGATCAATAGTAAAATGACTCAGACTGTTTGTGGTTATTTTGCCTTTTTCAATTAATGAGACTGCTTGCAGAAACTCTGCTTTAGTGCCCATCGCTATTTTACACATTACTCTTTTGTCCCCTGAAAAGCGGGTTTTAATCATGTTCATGATTGCGGAATTTTTGAAGCTGATAAAAAGATGAATTCCTCCGGTTTTAAGTATGTTACGGCATTTCCCGATATTTCCTTTCCCAAGGATATCAACAATGAGGTCATACTTTTTTTCGGTGGTCAGGTATTCTTCATTCCTGTAAGATGTAACTTCATCAGCACCCAGATTCCTGACATAGTCCGATTTTGAAGGACTGCAGACACCGGTCACTTTTGCTCCGAGTGACTTAATGATCTGAAGCGCTGCAGCACCTATTGAACCGCTTGCACCGAGAATTAGCACTTCATCTCCCGGCCTGATTCTGATATTTTTAAGGATGCCTACAGCCATCACTGATCCGTAAGTCATTACAGCAGCCTCCTCAAATGATATCCCCGCAGGTTTAATGGCAACATTGTCGGTTTCAGCCACACACATATATTCCTGATGAGCACCCATTTTCTGGGCCACATATCCGAAAACTACATCCCCCGGGAGGAATGATTTTACACCGGCACCGATTGATTCAACCACACCGCTGAACTCGCTGCCGAGAACCCTCTTTTTAGGTTTAGAAAATCCGAACATCATGAGGGCGATAAATCTGAACAATCCATGCATATGGAAATTCTCAGAGGTGATATTTTTGAAATCCCGTGCTCTCAGATCGCCAAAATTTACCGAGGAGGCTTTCACCCTTACAAGTATTTCGTTCTCATTTGGCGCCGGTTTTGCAATTTCTCTGATTTTCAGGACTTCAGGGGGTCCGTATTCCTCATAAACCACCGCTTTCATAAATTTCCTTTTACATGTTTTGCAGATGGTTAAAGTTAAGAAGATCACTACACAGATACAATTTTTTTATGAACAGTGGTTAAATCATTAATCAGGGGGATTCCCGGGGAATGAAAACCCGATTGGTTGAATACTGAACTGGGGGCAAAAAACTAATATTTTTTATAAAAATGTTGCTTGCGGCCTCTTCAAATTTAGTGGATAGAATCATTTTGATTACATTTTGATAATTAACACGGGCTCCCCATTCCGGAACAATTCCGTATTTTTGAAGTGTGATTATAAAAAAAGTATTGGAGTAATGAATTGAAAAAAGCGCTTCTGATTGTACTGTTACTGGTACTTAACCTCTTCCCGCAGAAATTTGCATGGCTCACAGACACACACATCGGTACAGAAAATGCCGAAAAATTTCTGGGCAGTGCTATTGACTTTATAAACAAGCAGAGCGATATAGATTTTGTGATCCTTACAGGTGACATTACAGAAAAGGGCCTGGTACCTGAATTTGCGGCTGCCAAAGAAGTCATTTCAAAATTAAATAAACCCTGGTACGCTATTCCCGGTAACCATGATATGAAATGGAGTGATAACGGCGGAAGGGAGTTTATTTATCAGTTTAATGACGACAAATTTGCCTTTAAAAATAACGGGGTGCTTTTTATTGGAGTTAACTCCGGAATTATACACCGCGGTGGCTCCGGGCATGTTAAACCCGAGGATCTCAAATGGATCAGAGAAAAACTTGAATCAGAAAAACCATACAATGAAGTATATTTTTTTGTTCACCATCCCCCGACCGGTGATCTCGATAACGCTCCTGCAATACATGAAATTCTGAAATCCGTTAAACGCCCCGTATTTTTCTGCGGGCACGGGCACTCCAATAAAAAGCTTGATTACAGCGGAATTCCCGGTTTTATGGGAATTGCCACCCTTAAGAAATATAAAAATCCCAGCGGATTCAATATAGTTGATTTTTCTGCAGACTCAATTGCAATAACAACTCATTTCCTCGAAGAAGACAAAACAGAACAGTGGGCGGTTCTGAAAAAGAAAGATGCGGTAATCGGTGAGACACCTTTACCCGATAAATTCACAGATGACGGTGTGGAAATATTAAAAAATATTGACCTTTCCGCCGGTATTGCAGCCGAACCTGTTTTTGAAGAGGGTAAGATCCTGGTAACAACACTGCAGGGCAGGGTGATCCTCTTTGATTCTCTCGGAAATGAACTCTGGCGAACAAAACTTGCTGCTCCGGTAACCGGCGCAGGAACAGTAACAGGGGGCAGAGTTATAGTAGGTGCAACAAACGGCGATCTTTATAGTCTTGATGCCGAAACGGGAGATGTAATTCAGACAATCGGCCTGGATGAAGCAATAACCTCACAGCTCGTCACAATTAATGCCGAAAGGTATGGTAAAAAAGTTAAGGCGGTTATAGTCGGTACAGCCTCGGGAAAATTATACTGTTATGAGACGATGGAATTCAGTCAGCTCTGGGTTAATGATCTGGCAGAAGGTATGATTCAGTCAAAACCGCTGGTCTATAAAGACAAAATCATCTACGGAGCATGGGATGGCTATCTTTATTCAGTTGATGCAAAAAATGGATTACTAAACTGGAGATGGAGTGAAAACCCCAATTTTTATTATTCTCCCGCCGGCTGCAGACCTGCAACTGACGGCGAGTATGTTTACGTTGTCACACCTTTCAAACACCTTTACGCAATTGATCTCCTGCTGGGCTCAACCAAATGGAGCACCGATAAGTTTGCTGCGTGGGAGTCAGTGACACTCAGCAGCGATGCCGGCAAACTATATGTGCGAAGCCTGTATGATAATTTTTTCATTGCGGATGCGTCAAACGGAAAACAGCTTAACAAGTATGAATTGAAAATGGGCACCGATGCCAGTCCGGGAACTGCTATTGAAGAAGGTAATTCAATTATTTTCGGGAGCGGTAACGGGAATATTTACAAAGTGACGGGAAATGAGGCGAAAAAAATTCTAAGACTTGGCCTTTCGAAAACCATGAGTCCGCTTAGCCTGGGCAGTGGTAAGATTCTTGCGATGAATATGGATGGCAGGATGGTTATATTCAGTCTCACAGAAAATAAAACAGCTGATGATAAAAAAGGCAAGGATAAAAAAAGTGGAAAAAAATAAGCTTGATGCAGTTATATTTGATATTGACGGAACTCTGACTTATACTAATGAATTGATCTTTAAATCAATTAATCACGTTTACCGTATTTACCGCGGAAAAGATCTTACACCTGAGGAAGTTATAGCAATGTTCGGACCCACCGAGGAAGAGCTTTTTGAGAAGGAATTCGGGGAGGAAGCGGATAAGGTGGCGGTTGATTATTTTAACTACTATTCAGATAATCATCACATTGCTGGTTTATATCAGGGCCTGGATGAGATTCTCGCGCACCTAAAAGAGCGCGGAATATTTCTTGGTGTTTTTACGGGAAAAGGTAAAAGGTCAGCAACCATAACGCTTGATAAAACGGGAGTTCTCGGATATTTTGATATGCTTATAGCTGGAGATGACGTTATAAATAAGAAACCAAGCGGTGAAGGGCTGAGGAAGATTCTTGAGAGATCAGGTGCTGCTCCCGAAAGGACACTGATGATAGGAGATGCTCCGGGTGACGTAAAAGCATCACGGGATGCAGGTGTGAAGGTTGCCTCAGTTCTCTGGGATAGTTACGCAAAAGAAAAAGTTGAATCACTGGGCAGTGATCATTATGTCTATTCGGTTGACGAACTTAAATCACTGATTTACGACTATACAGGCAATCCTGAAACAATTTGATTATTTTAGGGTAAAATCTTTTGAAACCTTAATTCTCCGGTCAAATTTATCCGAAAGGCGAATACAATGTTTATTACACTTTTGATATTTAATTTTTTAGTCAGTTTTATCACATGTTTTGTGATAGTTCTCATTTTCAGAAAACCGATCGAAAATATTTTTAAGCGCCTTGTTAATGAAGAAATTCATATTGCATGGAGCAGATATATCCTTTTTGCAATATTTGTGGTAGGTATATCAGGAGGCGTCAGAATCTGGGAACTTGAACGTTACATAACAAATAATGATACTCACAGTCCCGCTCTGGTTCTCAATGCCGATCGATGGACACTTGAGATTTACCGCGCAATTATCGGCACCCTCGAGAGTAATGCCTGGCTGCTACTGCTGATTTTCATTTTTACCCTTATCGCTTATGTTGTTGTCAGAACAATTGAAAATAAGAAGAGTAACGATTTTCAGACACTTGTCAGTATGATTGAAAAATCGAAAAAAGAAAATGAGGTTTAGTTTGCCGCAGCGAATCAGGGTTTAGTTACAGCAAAAATGTGGTTGATCGTTGATTGTTGATCGGGCAGCATAAATGAAGGGTCTGGGTTAATAATTATGCTTAATCGTACCAAAATAACTTAAACCCTTAATCATTTATGCTGCAGGCAAAATAATCTTCAGATTGTTTTTTTTTTTTGATGTTGTTTAGATGCTCAGCAAAGCTAATCCCGGATCAGGCTCAGTGAACATCACATTTGGGAGCAACGATGGCAGAGGGGAAGTCTGGCTTCTATGATATTTCAATCTGCGGGAAGAGCACGGTTTACCTATGGACCTGGGACTAATCGTGGCGTGACTTAGAATCACCCAATCTCCGCCGGAGGCGGACAATCACACTCTCATACAACCATACCACCATCCAATCATCCGAATATCCGGACTCCATACATTAGATTAGGTTTCTTTTTTAAAAACCATTTTATAAAATCCGATATCGTGGTTCATGAAGCCTAATTGCATGAGGATCATGCCAAGCCGCTGAATTCGGTAAGTTTCCTCGCTGCATTTACCAAGTATTGCAGGGTAGAGACTTTCAAGCCGCTCAATCCATTTTTTTGAGGTGTAATGATATCCGGTTGTTACGTCATCATAGACAGTTAATCTGAAGCCCGCTTTCAATGCATAATCAAGAATTACCTCAGGATGAACGAGCTCATAATCAGGCATGAAGTATTTTTTCCCGAAGGCACTTGGTTCTGTTTTTCTGCCGGGATAACAAGTAATTGTCAACAGAAAGAGTTTACCTCCGTCTTTCAGCAGCTCATTTGTAATTTTGAAAAAACCGGGAAGGTTACTGCTGCTGACATGATGGAGCATTTCAATGCTTGATATCCTGTCAAATTTGGTGTTACGGGGAAGTCTGCGGTAATCCATAAGTTCAACCCTGCATTTACTTGATAAGCCTGCATGGTTAATCTTTTGAGATGCGAGAGCTGCCTGCTCACTGCTTAATGTAACTCCAAGACCGCTGATACCAGTTGTCTCTGCAGCATAAATGAGAAAACTGCCCCATCCGCAGCCAATATCCAGTAATGACATCCCTGATTCAATATCAAGATCAGTACAGATTGATTTAAGTTTTGCTTCCTGTGCTGCATCAAGATCATTTATCTCTTCAGTCGCAAAGGAACCTGAATATACCATTCTTCTATCAAGCCACGAGGCAAAGAAATCATTGGATATATCATAATGTCGTGATACTGCTTCACGGTCACGTTCTATCGAGCCCTCCCTTTTGCCGCTGAAAAATCCCTTTGCAGATTCAAGTGTTTTGGATAAAATAATCCGTGATCCGGCTTTTAAAAGTTTCATTCTGCTGAAGCTTGAAAAATCTGCATTTCTTGCTTTGTCAGCAACTTTGATCAGGTATTCATAATCTCCTTTGAAGTCAAATACATTATAAATGTAACCTTCTGTCAAGGACAGTTCGTCAGGAGGGATGAGCATATCCCTGAAAAGTTTTTCATCATTAATATTTACCGTAATGGCCGTCTCGAATCCCGGTTTTATATCCAGTTCCGCGCCATTACTGAATCTGAACCTTATATTTTTTTCTGAGAGAGGTTCAAGGGTGAATTTCAGGAAATCACTTAGAATTACGGTCAGTTCATTCATTTTCTTACCTATATTTTATATTTAAGAGGCTTGAATGCTTTTAAGCCTGTACTGTTGGTGAACCTGTTCACTTTTTTATCTCTGAAGTCAAATCTGAATAAAGGGATCAGATATGAAAGGGAATAAAGAAGCTGAAATATTGCGAGGGAATTTCCGATACAAACATGCGGGCCGTTTCCGAACGGCATAAAATCAAATCTGATGGTTTCAGAAGAACTTTCATCTTTAAACCTTTCGGGGTTAAACTCATCATGATTATACCAGTATTCACTGTTTCTGTGTATCATGAAAGGTGAAATAAAAAGCCAGGAATTTGCAGGAATAAGATAACCTGATGCCTTAAATTCTTCAGTGTTTATCCTGTGAAAAACCCATGCGGGAGGGTAGAGTCTGAGAGTTTCCTTTATCAGTATTTTAGAATATTCGAGTCTGCTTATATTCTGATAATCCCGCCGGCCCGAGTTATTTATTTTCTGAAGGACCCATCTACCAGTATCTTCATGTGTTGAGACTGCATACATCAGCCATGTAAGCGTTGAAGCTGTGGTATAGTATCCCGCTAATATAATGTTTTTCATCTCGTCATCAATATCTTCACGTGAAATCCTGTGATCGTAAAATTCATTAAGCAATATGCTTAGACAGGTGCCGCATTCCGCGGGTTTCTCAAGTGCCGTTTTCAGTATACGGTCAGTAAAATCATCTATCATCCTGCCTGCATTCAATACTCTTTCATTTTTGTACTCTTTTAGCCCCGAAAGTATTATATACTCTTTTCTGATGGTACGAAAAGTGTGACCGAGCATTTTGGCATAGGAAAGGATTTTATTCAGTGCTTCGATTATATCACTGAGATCAGATCTGATTTCACCTGTGAATAAGTTTTTAAGGGTTGCTCTGAAAAAAAGCTGCTGAAATTCTGATTCGGGTTCAAACAGTATATCCTCATCAGCATTCTTGTGAAATTTTTCAGCCGTTTTCTCAAGTTCATTCCTGAGTACTTCCTCAGGTTCAGGGTAAATACGACTGTTGAATGCGGGTTTCGGCAGCTTTCTTCTCGCCGACCATAATTCATGTTCAGATGCAAAGATTCCGTTTCCAAGCAGAAACTTTATGTCATCGGGAGTGCTCCCGCGCGGAAATTTAATGTAATCAGTTTTAAGAATCTGTCTGATCAGTTCCTTGTCATTAATGATGCAGAGATAATCACCTGCTATACCCAGTCTGATCACAGGTCCGTATTTTCTGCAGACCGAATTAAGCATCATTACAGGGTTATACAACATCAACGGCAGGGATAACAGAAATTGAATTGCCGAAGGGCCCCGGAGGTGAGATTCTGTTCATTTTATTCTCCTTTTAGAAGCATTGCCGGTGCTGATGTCTCATTTTGCAAGTGAAAAAATGAACCGGATATCGTGTAAAACCGGTAATAAATGTCTTAAATTATCATGGCAGCAAAGTCTGCTACTGGTACTCATTCATACTGCCTTTGATACCCAAGTCATAACGGGCCTGGAAGATCTTAAAATTATTCCCGAAATCAATCGGGGCGGCTTTTTGTCTGTAAAATGAAAATCGTAATAAGGCACTAGTGACGCAAGAATGTATAAAAGTTCAAAGTTTGCTATGCCGTTACCTATGCAGACATGAGGTCCGTTGCCAAAAGGCATATATTCAAATCTGATACCCTGGGATCTTTCTTCATCATTAAATCTCCCGGGATTAAATTCTTCAGGATTATCCCAGAACCTGCTGCTTCTGTGTATCAGCCACGGGGAGATAAAAAGCCATGAGTTAGCGGGTATTGCATATCCTGCAAGAACCGATTCCGAAGTTGTGATTCTGTGAAATGCCCATGCAGGGGGGAAAAGTCTGAGTGTCTCTTTAACTACATTCTGTGTGTATGGAAGTCTGAAAACGTTTTTGTAATCAGGCGATTCTGAAGATGAAATTTCATCTCTTGTTTTCCTGAGAATATCGGGTCTGTTGCATAGCGAAAAAAAAGACCAGGTGAGTGCCTCCGCTGTGGTATCAAATCCTGCAAAAACAATATTTTTCATCTCATCAATAACCTGCTCTTTCGGAATTCTTCCTTCGCGCGCCTCGTTTATCAGAATATTGAGGAATGTTCCGGTTTTTTCAGGTGATTCATATACATCAGTAAGTATCCGGTTGACAAAATCTTCAATCACCGCTCCTGCTTTGAGTATCTTTGCCGGGGTTTTATATTTTTTACCCAGAGAAGAATAAAGATTTTTTTTGATGACACTGAAAGTATGAGAACCAAAGCTTGCATACCCGGTAATTATATCAAGTGCTTCTATTATTTCGTCTGCATCTGCCCGTGCATCACCATTAAACAAATTTCTTACAGTTATCCTGAACATGAGTCTTTTCATAATCCGCTCAAAATCAAATTGTTCACCGGAGCGTGAAAATTCATCGAGTTTTGCTTTTAATCCTTCGATCTCTTCTTTTATTACAGTCTCGAGAACAGGAAATGCTTCACTGTGAAAAGCGGGTTTTATAAGTTTCCTCTGAGATGACCAGATTTCGTGATCCGCAGCGAAAAGCCCCTTCCCAAGAAGGAATCTGACATCATCAAGAGTTTTACCGCGGGGAAAGCGGAGATAGTCAGATTTAAGTATATCTTTAAGGGCTGAGGCATCGTTCACCAGAAAAACTGTATCATTTCCCAGTCCGAGCTTTACAAATGAACCATACTTCTCACAAATTCTGTTAAGAGTAACCAGAGGATTATAAAGTAATCCGGGAAAGTATAAAAGGAACTCTGCCGGGGAGGGTCCGGGGGGAGATTTTAGGGTCATTTGTTGAAATCCGGAAATTTTAATTTTTAAAAATACGAAATTAGTACGATTGAAATATCGTCCGGGGTTTGTTTAAGTTAAACAATGCCTTTAAATTGAGTTTACAAATTCTTTCCTTAATCTAAAACCGGAGTAACAACCATGTTTTTTACCATAGACTCACTTCCAGGAGGTGTGATTGTTAAATGTGACGGCAAGCTTAATGCTGCATCTGTCACTGAGTTTCGTGATACTGTTGAATCATTTATTATTAATTACAGAGGCACCGTTTACGTTGATCTTGCTATGGTTGATTTTGTTTCTTCGGCAGGAATAAGAGCTTTTCTCCTGATGTACAGAACCGCTGAAGTGACTTCCAAAAAATATAAAATCAACATCAATGATGTAGTAAGACTTATAAATATGAGACCTGAGGTAAAGGAAGTGCTTGATCTCTCAGGACTTACTGATACTTTAGAAAATATGACCGAATAAATTTAACCAGACCGGGAGGCCGATTTGAGAAAATTTCTTCTTGCACTGCTGCTTTTAACGCATGGAATCATTTTCCCTCAGAAACAACTTACAGTTGAAGCTATCTACCGTGATAATGCTTTTACACCCTTTTCACTGCATAATACTGAATGGATACCCGCCTCAACGGGATCTTCAGAGTTTTCTTTTGTAAGGGATAATAACGGTGAAAAAGAGCTTGTTCTGATTAATGCAGTAAATGGTGTCGAAAAAAAGGTGCTGAATGAAAATTCTTTAAAAAAGTCTTTGGGTGAGGATTTCAGAATCAAGGGCTATGAATGGTCTCTTAACGGGAAGCACATTCTTTTTTATGACCTGCTGCCCGCAAGGAGTAAAAAGAGCGGAGGGTCATTTCATATTTATGAAACGGCAGAAGCTGAAATAATCAGATCTTCAAAGAAAATGGGTGAAACTGTAAATGTTCATTTTTCACCTTCCGGCAGGTATGTTTCTTTTGTAAGAGACAATAATCTTTTTATCATACCGACTGAATCAGGGGATGAAATTCAGGTTACAAACGACGGGAGTGAGTCCATTCTCAACGGTGTGTTTGACTGGGTTTATGAAGAAGAATTCAGTATCATCAGAGGTTATGAATGGAGCGGTGATGACAGATATCTTGCATACTGGAGATCAGATCAGAGCAATGTACCCATGCTAAGAATTGCTAAATGGGATTCGATTAATTTTAACTTCATAAATATGAGGTATCCAAAGGCAGGATTTGATCCTTCAGTAACCGGCATCTATATTTATGATACAGAATCAGGAGTTGCCAAAGGACCGGTTCCGATTCCGATGAAGAAGGATGATTACATCCCCAGAATTAAATTTGATTACAAAGGTGAAAACCTTCTTATCCAGTATCTGAGCAGATCTCAAAAAGAATTCACGGTTTACAGC
>CAYPMQ010000023.1:0-20986 GCA_964411625.1 uncultured Ignavibacteriaceae bacterium | reverse complement strand
GCAGATCAGACTGCATAATTTTAATGTTTCCGGCCTCGGCCAGAATTTTATCAGTTTTCTGAGGCATTAATAAAGAAGCGGGGATTATTAAAAGTGCAAAAAGAACTGGAAGTTTTATAAACATGATACTGGTAAACAATTTATGTGAACTATTACAGGCTGCCTTGCCGGCGTGAAGTTATTTAAGTCCGAGTGCCTTAAGATATCCATCATTAACGGTACATTCTGATGCTTTTATATTCTCCCGATATTCAAAGAGTATTGCTCTGATTTTTGACCTGTCAGGAATATTATCGCGAATATAACCATAAGAGATGTCGAAATCATCGGCAAACTTTTTAATCAGATCATAATCAGCTGGCATTTTAACAGATAAGACTCCCCGGGGGCTGTCAAGTTTCTTATAAGGCCAGAAACACCACCCGATATTGTTTTTTTCAAGCACTATCCTGAAGTCATTTATCCACTCATCGGTGTTTTCACCTGACTCACCAAGCCAGACCGGCACATTATATTTATTGCCGAAATCAATATAGCTCTGAATAACATCCTGATTGGGGGGAGTCCAGTATTTATGAAAAGTGTAAACCAATTTCTTATCAAAAGGGGGGCCAAACACTGAGAAATCACTGTTCCACTGGGCACCGCCGATAAATATAATATGATTTGTATCAGCTTCCCTGACGGCAGATGTAATTCTTTTGAATACCGGTTCAAGAAGGGGATTAAGTCTTTCCTTATCAAAGTAGTGTGCAATGGGTTCATTCAGAAGATCATACCCAATGATTATTCTTTCATTACTGTACCGGGAAGCAAGCTTATTCCATATATCACATGTAAGCTGAATATCTTCCTCAGATTCAAAAAGGAAAGGGTATCCGTAACTGTCATCAATGTTATCACCTGTCTGACCCCCGGGGGCACAATGCATATCAAGAACCACACCTATGTTTTCTTCAGAGCACCATTTTACGGCACTGTCAAGAAGGGCATAACCAAGTCCTTCAAGTCTTGTTGCGGGGGTGCTTCCCGTAAGAAGCCTGAAATTAAAAGGGATTCTGACGGAATTAAAACCCAGTGATTTAATTAAACGGATATCTTCACGGGTGATATAATTTTCCCTGAAATGTTTCCAGAATTCAGCAGCTTCAGACTCACCGAGAATTATATCAAACAGATTATAGATAAGACGGGGGGAGGATACTTTGGTAAAATGAAACATATAGCCTTCGGGCACCAGCCAGTTTCCCAGATTGATGCCCTTCAGCAATACGGAGTTTCCTTCGGGGGTGAGTATTTCTTTGCCTTTAACCGAATAATACTTTCCTGTCTGAGCTTCTGCCCTGATAGTTATGAGCAGAATAAGAATACCGGCAGCAAAAATATTAAAGGCTTTTTTCACAGTACTCCCCGCTAAAATTATGCTTTTTCAGAAGCTAATTCAGTCTTGCCTGACTCAAATGTGGGCACGCTTCCCTTGAATCCATAATAAGCTATGAAGAGGTAACATACCACGGGAAGAATAAACGCATGATGAATGCCTATTGAATCTGCTATAAGACCCTGAGCAAGTGGAATGACTGCACCGCCAACAATTGCCATACAAAGAATGCCGGATGCCTGACCTGTGTGTTTACCAAGGCCTTTTATAGCGAGCGAGAAAATAGTCGGGAACATGATTGAATTGAAAAGACCTACAAGCAGCATTGACCAGATAGCAATCTGACCTGAGGTAACCATCGACACAATTACGAGGAAAGATGCTGCGAATGCATTGAATCCCAAAACTGTGCCCGGTTTAATTTTTCTCTGAACGGCAGAACCGATAAATCTTCCCACCATTGCACCTCCCCAGTAAAATGAAACCATTTTACCGGCATCAACTTCTTTGATTGAGTTATCAAGAAATACAAAATATTTAACCAGAAAACTTCCTATAGCAACTTCGGCTCCAACGTAAACAAAGATACCGATCGCTCCTAAAATCAGATGCTTATAGCCCCAAGCGCTGGGATGAAGTTCATCGTGATTTACCTTTTCTCCGCTGTCTGAATCACCGGAGCCGGCTTCAACCTGAGGAAGCTTTATCATGGCAAATACTGCGGAAAGAAGCAAAAGAACAGCGGCAAGGCCAAGATAGGGATACTGAACGGCCGCAGCTTCAGATGCTCTGTAAAGTTCTAACGCTTCGGGTGTCATTTTAGCCATGTCTTCGGAAGTCTTAACGGCAGTTGAAAGTATAAGGAGTGATCCGAAGAACGGTGCAATAGTTGTGCCCAGAGAATTGAAGGCCTGGGTGAGGTTCAGTCTTGATGATGCGGTTTCCGGTTTGCCTAAAATAGTTACGTAAGGATTTGCGGCTACCTGTAGCAGAGTAATACCGGCAGCGAGAATAAAGAAAGCCGCCAGAAATACAGGGTATGATCTCATACCTGCTGCCGGATAGAAAATAAGAGTGCCGATACCGGCAGTAAGAAGACCAATAACTATTCCTCTTTTATAACCGATTTTCTCAACCAGCTTTCCTGCAGGGAGTGAAACAAGAAAGTAGGCCAGAAAAAATGTGAACTGCACGAGCATTGACTCAGTATAATTGAGCGAAAACACATTCTGCAGATGAGGTATAAGGATGTCGTTAAGACAAGTGAGGAATCCCCACATGAAGAAAAGTGATGTAAGGATGGTCAGCTCAGGCATGTAGTTTTTTCCGCCTGAAGAAACCGGAACATTTCGTGAACCGGTGGAAAAGTTAGCCATTTTATTCTCCGCAATAATGTCGTAAATTCAAAAATTATTTACTATCAATAATTATGCCTTAATTAAAACTGAAATATTTGAGCCTGTTTCTAAGAAATTTCGCTTAAAATCTCAAAATCGGGAATTATTGATTTATTATTTTAATAAACAGCCAATTATTATTTTAATAACCGTGACCTGAGGTTAATTTTTCAAGGTCACTTCATGCAGGAGTCAAAAATAAAGTTTAACTACCAATATGAACTTTGAAAAAATCTTTTATCTTGTTTTAAGCACCGTATTTGTAACGCTGTTTGTGCTGATAGTATTTGTCTTCTCCCCTGCCTCGTCTTATGATCAGAATAATACATCGGAGAAGGTGATTTATTTTGCTGATAACATCTCACCCGCCATTCAGAAACTGATAGATAAATTCAATGAAGAATATAAAGGAAAAATCAGAGTTCAGACCATAAACCTCTCGTTTGATAAGTTCAGTACAAATGAAAGAAAAGAACTGCTTGCCAGATATCTCAGAAGTAAAAACAGCAGAATAGATATTTTTACAGTTGATGTAATCTGGGTGCCACGATTTTCACGCTGGACCAAAAAGCTGAATCAGTACTTTGACTCAGGCTTTGTAAAAACTATTATACCACACACACTCCGTTCATGTTACGCGGGTGAATCGCTTGTTGCTGTTCCCTTCTACACCGATATCGGGCTGATGTTTTACCGTGATGATATTCTTAAAAAGCTCGGCAATTATGAGGAATATTCCCGTGAGCTTGCTGAATCAGTTACGTGGGAAAGATTTGCAAAGCTCAAACAGGAAATATCAGCACTTCCCGGCAGAGAGTACAAACCATTTTATCTTTTTCAGGCGGATGAATATGAAGGACTCATGTGCTCATTCACAGAACTTCTGGATAACTACGGAGGAAAACTCACTTCAGCACCGGATGGGTTCAGACTAAGTAATGCTGCAGGCCTGGGTGCAATAGGTTTTCTGACGGGAATGATAAACAAAACGGGTTTATCTCCCAGAGAGGTCACCCGTTTCAAAGAAATGGAAAGTTATGAATTCTTTTTCAGCAAGGATGCTTTTGCGGTGAGAGGCTGGCCCGGATTCATGAGCAAAGATAATCGGTATTTCCCTGATTCACTGAGATCAGTAATAAAAGCTGCCCCTCTTCCGCATAAAGAGGGTTCGGAACCCGCTTACGTCTTCGGCGGATGGAATCTTATGATCTCTGAAAATTCAGAAAACATACCGGAGTCAGTTGAGTTTATAAAATTTCTGCTTGAGCCTGAGAATCAGAAAATGCTTTACAGTGAAGGAAGAATTCTGCCTGTCATTGATACACTTTATAATTCTCCGGGATTTGCAGATCAGTTTCCGGAGCTCAAATTTTATAAACATCTTTTCCTGAACGGTGTTTTCAGACCTGAATTTGAAAACTACACCGGAATTTCAGACATTATTACAAAAAATCTCAGCCGGGCAATAAAAGAGGGACTCACTCCTGCTGCTGCTGCCGAAGAAATTGATAAACAAATCAGTACAAGCTTTATCAGATGAAAAATAAAAAGGTTTTCGAAAAGTTTAAAGAATATCACTTTGAATTCAGGCATGTCACCGTGATATTTATTGTGCTGCTTTCATTTCAGATAATAGTATCGATAATTAACAAATCCTCAATTCAGAGTTTTCTGGCATCAACAAAAGAGTGGTATCAGAAAGAATCTGCAGAAGAAATTGCTAATCTATCGGCAACATCCATTGAGCTTGTAATTGAATCAATTAATTCGGGAAAAGCTCTTTCGGAGGAGGAATCAAGGAGATTTATACAGTCGTTTGATATAATTTTCTCTCAGCAGCAGCTTACTCATAATATAGATCAGCTTTTCATTGTAATGCCAGCTGATTCTGCAGTCATGTGCATTGATAACGGTAAAGATCTATACAATGTACTTTATGAAGGAAGCAATAAAACAGAGGTTAAAGCCGGTTCACATCAGGAAACAGTAACTCTTTACTCATCACTTGAACATCAGCTTAAGTCTTCAGAAAAGATAATCACGCTGCTTACCGACGGACAGGCATACAGGATTTTTGTCCCTTTTGTGATAAAGGGTGAATATATGGGCGCTATATATATGCTAATTTCTCCCGATTTCAGTTTTATCAGCAATCAGATCATCAGCAATTATGATGAAACATCAGTGATCTACCTCTCGCTCATAACGCTCGGACTGATGGCTATGTATTTTATCTCTTCATACACTGTGAAAGAAAGAGATGAGACACAGAAAATCCTCTTTGAGGAAAGTGAGAAGAATCTGAAGAGGCAAATTAATTATGAAAAAGAGCTTGTTTTCACTAAAAGGATATACCACACTCACCATAAAGCAGAAAAGGTGATGGGATTTATAAAAGAAGATCTGAGAATTCTCGATGTGAACAATATTGAGGAAATCAAGCACAGAGTTTCAAAGTACTCAAGCTTCATCTCAAGAGTTATTTATGACATGAAGTGGTTTGATCCGCCTGTTCAAACTATAAGAAGTCAGATATTCAAAACGGATCTCAATGAAGTAATCAGCTTTATAGTAAAAAACATTTTTGAAAGAATAGCAGCAGTTTCGGATTCACACAGAATAGTCTGTGTATTTGATGATAAACTGCCGGTGATTAATATCAATGAATTTGTGATCTGGGAGATCATTGAACCGTTGATTCAGAACAGTATTGATCATGGCGGCGAGGGAGGGAACCTCATCACCACTATCAGGACAGTACACTACCCTGAGACCGGTACCTCGGAAGTTATGATAGAAGACAACGGGAAAGGAATAATTACCGAACTGCTGGAAGTAAACGAGCAGGGAATTAAGAAGATATTTCTTGAAAGTACAACCACACATACCCGCGGAGACCGTAATTCAGGGTATGGCTGCTATATAGCTTATCACATGACTAAGCGGTGCGGCTGGGAGATAGATGCCGGAAATATTCCGGGAGGAGGCTGCAGATTTACTATATCAATAAAACACTAACGGAGAATTAATGTTATTCCAGGATATCAGCGTTAATATTCTTCTGATTGAAGATGAGGATTTTGACGTTCGCAGGGTAGTAAAAACCGTGGAACCGTTTTCAGACAAACTGAAAATCGTAAAGTATGTATCGGATGGCAAGGCAGCTCTTGATTATCTTGAATCGGAAAAAGGAACCATTGACGTTGTGATAATGGACTATCAGATTTCAGGCGGTCTGATGGGCGAGCAGCTTATTCAGAAAATCAAACTGACAGATTCAGCCATCCAGATTATCGTTATCACCAAAATGACCATTAATCTCAGTGATTATAATTTTGCCAGCAAACTGATTAAAGCAGGCGCATCATGGTACTGTACAAAATATCCCGGTGATATTGAGGATTTTATTTACCAGCCGACAGATTTTGTTCTCAGTGTTTTCAATGCTTATGAAAAAGGCAGGCTTGAGCGTGAAAGGATCAGATCACTTCAGAAGATACAGAGAGAGATTGATGATAAGCTTAATCAAAAAATAATTATCGGCGAATCATCACTTATGACCGATCTGAAGAATGACATTGAAAAACTGGCTCAGAGTGATATAAATATTCTGATCAAAGGATCATCAGGAACCGGAAAAGAACTGGTTGCACACAATATCCATTATAAAAGCAACAGAAAATTTGAAAATCTTGTGATCGTGAACTGCGGCAGTCTGCCGGAGCAGCTTGTTGAGAGCGAGCTTTTCGGATATGAAAAGGGGGCATTTACCGGTGCGGAAAAGAAAAAGCCCGGTTTATTTGAAATTGCGAACAACGGCACAATTTTTCTTGATGAGATCACAGAACTGCCCCTGAGCGCCCAGGTTAAGCTGCTGCGTGTGATTCAGGAGGGTGAGATTGAAAAAATAGGTCGCACTGAGACCCTCAAGGTAAATGTAAGAATTATTGCAGCAACAAACCGGAATATTGAACAGGAAGTAAAGGAAAGAAGGTTCAGGGAGGATCTTTATTACAGACTGAACGTTTTGCCCGTTATAGTGCCTGATCTCAAAAGACGCACTTCAGATATTCCTCTCATAATTGAGCATTTTCTTAAAAACTTCAGTCTTAATATGGGGAAAGACAAGCCGGAAATCCCCGGTGAGACCATGCAGGTCTTTATTAATTATGACTGGCCCGGAAATGTGAGAGAGTTAAAAAATGTTGTTCAGCGTATATTATTTAATTCGGGTAATTCTGTAAGCCCCTCTGAAGCGCTCAAAGCACTCGGTATCAGTGAGCAAGTGTTTGCATGGGAAGGCACTGAAATAAACGAACTTTTTGACCCTGAGAATGTAACGCCATTAAAAGATGCTGAACGAATATTCAGGGAGAAATATTTCAAGTTTGTGCGTCTGCACTCGGGCTCTGACTCAGATGCAGCAAAAAAACTGGGACTTGCCCCTCCCAATTATTACAGAATGACAAAGGACCTGGGTATAAAGTAAAGGCGGGGAAGTTGTGCGGTTAAAAAGCGGGATTTGCGATCATCATGAAAGCCTTTGTGATCATCCGTCAGTATATTTGCACATAGAGACTTTCAATTCTCCTTTTATCATTTTAATAATGGCCCTCTTATTAATTTGATAAATGCAGGATCAAAGGGAATCAGTCCTGATATTTTTAATTGAATTAATGAATATTTAATCAACTAAATACACTTTGGCATGATTTCTGTTAATTTATACGAAAATTAACAGTAACACATGCACGGTACATTTACTTACATAGACGCCTTTTTCATCATCCTCTATCTGATAGTGGCTCTGAGTATAGGCTTTTACTATTCAAAAAAGAATGGTGAAAGTTATGACGTGTATTTTCTGGCAGGCAGAAACATCGGCTGGTTTGCTATTGGAATCTCAATATTTGCTACAAACATATCGAGTGAGCATTTCATCGGTCTCGCCGGCGCAGGTTCTGCAAGGGGGCTTGCGGTGGGTCAGTTTGAACTGATGGCAATCTTCACACTCCTCTTTGCTGGGTGGTTTTTAGCGCCTGTTTTCCTGAAAACGGGTGTTTACACCGTGCCTGAATTTCTTGAGAAGAACTTTGATATCAGGATCAGGAAATTCTTTGCCGCGTTTTCAATTCTCAGCTATATTCTCACAAAAATCCTTGTTTCACTCTTTGCTGCCGGTCTGCTTTTCTACAACATTTTCGGGCTGAATATATATGCCTCATCAATGATGATTGTGCTGATCACCGGGCTTTACAGCGTTACCGGTGGTGCAAATTCAGTGATCAGAACTCAGACATTTCAGGGAATCATATTAATAATAGGTGCAACAATTCTCTCTGTATCGGGATTTATTGCCGTGGGTGGTTTTGAAGGGCTTTACACTAATCTCAGCGGTGATTTTTTCACGATGTTCAAACCCATGACCGATAAAGATTATCCCTGGACAGGTATAGTTTTCGGGGCACCTGTTATAGCCTTCTGGTATTGGTGCACTGACCAGTATATTGTTCAGAGAATGTTAAGTGCACGTTCGGTTGACGATGCACGCCGCGGATCACTTCTTGCAGCCTCACTCAAAGTTTTACCAATCTTCATTCTTGTTTTACCCGGCTTATTTGCAGCCGTACTTTATCCTGAATCAAAAGGTGACGGAGCATACTCCGCTCTTCTTAACGGAAATGTTGTTCCTTCAGGACTTAAAGGAATTGTCATAGCAGGCCTGCTGGCGGCTATAATGTCATCGCTTTCAGGGGCATTTAACAGCATAGCAATTCTGTTCACAAATGACTACTACAAAATAAGGCATCCTGAAGCAAGCGAAAGAAAACTTGTGTTGGTGGGGAGGCTTTCAACCATGGCCGCTGTTGTTGTGGCAATACTCATAGTGCCTATGGTAAAACTCATCAGTTCACAGCTGTATCTTTTTCTGCAGAGTGCTCAGGCTTTTGTCAGTCCGCAGATTACGGCAGTATTTCTGTTCGGGTTGTTTTCAAGAAAAATGAGCGCCGGAACCGCAATAATCACTCTTGCAATAACAGAATCAATAGGAGTGGGAAGGCTGATTCTGGAGATGGCGACACATAACGGCATAGCCCCGGGCACCTTTTTAGCGTGGGTGCTCAGTATTAACTTTCTTCATTTTTCGATTTTTCTCTTTTTACTGAGCGTATCAATGATTGTTGTTCTGAATTTCAGAAACAGCACAGAAACAAACAGATTTGCAATTATGCTCAGAGAGACATTCAGGGAAATCCTGAACGAACTCAAAGGTGATCTTAAAGAACTGAGTCATGTTACCAGACTCAGCCCAAGTTTTGTGCTCTCGTTTATTATTCTCCTTATGATAATAGGGCTCTGGAGCATCTGGCATTAAAATGTATAAAAAACAATCAATCAATCATTAATTAACTAATCTTTCACATTGAGGTAAGTAATGAAAAAGCTCTTACTATCCTTCCTTTTTATGATCTGGCTGTCAGTTGACGCACTTCCGCAGATGATAGAAAGTTTTGATCAGAATCTCGCAGCAGATACAACTTATGAGTTCTATCACGAAGGGGCACCCAGCCGTATTGATTATCTGGTCAATACAAGTGACTTCACTCAGGGCACCGGCTCAGGACAATTTAATTTTGTCATTGGTGCACATCATCAGTGGGGCAGCAATGCTCAGCTGATTAAAAGACTTCCGGAAGGAGAATTCTGGGACTGGTCTGCAACGGATTCACTATCTTTAATGATAAAAATTGTAAATCCGCCGTCAATACCGGTCAATATGGTTTTCAGAATTCACCTTATGGATAAAACCTCTGCAACCGGAAACGTTGAGCAATGGATTTATGAACACGCCACAATACTCGATAACCAGTCAAGCTGGGTTGAGTTAAAAGTTCCGATTAAAATTCTCGGAACAGATGGCGGGCTGAATCCTACAGATTCCGGTTTTGTTATCTTCCCCTCGGCATGGGGCGGCGGACCCGGCAACAACTGGAACAACCAGGAATTTGACTGGGATAAAGTAACCGGATTTGTAATTGCAGCGGTTACAACAGGATGGGCTCCCTCAGGAAACCTTCCTGCAGATTCAGTTCTCGTAAGATTTGATGCATTCAAAAGATTCGGTAACCGTCCTGTGCCGGCAATCGTATTCAACGGTATTCAGTTCATGGGCAATATTTCCGCATTTGCATGGGGTCAGTCTGCAGTTGAAGTAGTTACCGGTGCCGGCCCTAATCCAAATAGCAACGCCATTAAATGGACTCAGGGTAATGAATGGGGTAACGGCTGGACAGGTTTGGGCTGCAATGTTAATCCGGCGTTCAATATGGCGGGAGCATGGGCAGTTGATAGTGTTAAATTCAAAATTAAAACAGAAGCAAATGTCGGCCCGCTCAGAGTTCAATTTGAAGGAGGCGGTGGCAAAAAAGGTATCGTGTTCCAACCAATAAATGACGGGCAGTGGCATAGTTACAAATACGCCTTAAGAGATCTGGTATTCCAGGATAATACTTCATTCTTCGATTCAACTGCCGTTAATGTAGTCGGTATAATGGCTGAAGCATCAGGAGTTGCCGGTAATGTTGTCTGGATAACCGACTGGTGGACAGGAAACCCCAATTTTGATGTGATTGCACCGGTAGCTCCTCAGCAGGTGGCAGCATTTGCAGGCACTTATCAGAACGTGGTAACCTGGCAGGATGTTCCTAATGAAACCGGCGAAAAATATGATGTTTTTTATTCAAAACAGCCGATCAACGATATCAATGCCCCCGGTGTTGAAGTTGTAAAACTTGGTATTCCTGAAAACAGTCAGCTTATTGAGCACCTTTTGCTTGCTCCCAACACAGACCAGTCAGTAACTTATTACTATGCTGTAATTTGCAAAGACTTTGCCGGCAATACAAGCGTTCTTAGCGCAAATTCACAGCCGGTAACCAATACAGCCAAAGGCAGACCTACCATTTCATTAAGCGCACCAACAGCAACATTCAACGCTGACGGTAATCTTCAGGAGTGGGCAGGAATAACTCCTTTCAGGATGTTTGTTTCTGACGGTACCGGTTTTATCGTTACCAACACCACCATTTCAGGTGATAATGACTGCTCAGCACAGGCCTGGGTTGCAGCCGATAATCAGTTCCTTTATGTCGCTTTTGATGTAAATGATGATATTGTTGTAAAAAACACACAGCCCCAGTCATATCTTAATGACGGTGCAGATATTTATCTTGGTCTCTATAACTGGCACGGTTTCCCCCATACCAGTTACAGAAGAGGCGCAGAACCTGATTATCACCTCAGATTTGCCTGGAACAGAGTAATTATTGACAACCTTAGTGTTGACAGCCTTGTTGGCACGGGTGTTGATTATTACTGGGAAGAAAAATTTCCTTCAGGTTACGTGGTTGAATTCAGAGTAAGATGGACTGACCTTGCTGTTCCGGGAAACGATGAAGTATTCACTCCTGTTGAAGGCTACAGAATTCCGATAGACTTCTCTATTAATGATGCTGATGCAACAGGATCAAGAGAAGGTATACTCACATATTCACCTTACAATGAAGACCAGTCATGGAACAATGTTTCAAGATGGCTTTACACATGGATCGGAAACAAGTGGGAACCGACAGATGTTGATGACAATAACATTACACCTGATAAATATGCACTTTCTCAGAATTACCCGAACCCGTTTAACCCTTCAACCTCAATAAAATATTCAATTGAAAAACCCGGTATGGTAAGCCTGAAGGTTTATGATGTTCTCGGAAGAGAAGTAGCTGCTTTGGTAAATGAGGAGCAGACAACGGGCGTTTACACCATTCAGTTTGACGCTTCGGCTCTTTCATCAGGTATCTATTTCTATAAACTTGAAAGTGGTTCTTTCTCACAAGTAAACAAAATGATGCTTATAAAATAAGCCGTTAACCATCAGAAAGGGGCACCGGTATGATGCCCCTTTTTCATAAGTACTGAAATTTAATTTTGGAAATTCAGATGCAACTAAATAAATACCCGGTTGTAAGGCTTTTAATTCTTTTTATACTGTTCTGTGGGTCAGCTTTTGCCGGAGTTACCGGTAAAATAGCCGGCTACGTATATGATGACCAGACCAGAGAACCTGTCATTGGCGCAAACGTTCTTCTTGAAGGCACATACCTTGGCGCAGCCGTTGATGTGAACGGATTTTTTTCAATTAATAACGTGCCTCCGGGAAAATACCGGCTCGTGATCTCCGCAATCGGATATCAGAAAACCATCATCGAAAATATTCTTGTAAAGATTGACCTCACCACCCCGGTTGAAGTCAGACTAAAAAGTTCTGCAGTTGAACTGAATGAAGTTGTTATCACGTCTGAAAGACCAATGGTTCAGAAAGACCTTACATCAACATCAGTTACCATCTCAAATGAAGATATTAAAATGATGCCCATTGAAAGCGTCGGGCAGATCGTTAACCTTCAGGCAGGTGTCATAGACGGGCACTTCAGAGGCGGCAGATCAAATGACGTAGCTTATTTAATAGATGGTGTAGCTGTTACAGATCCGTTTAACGGCGGTTTTAACGTTGAGGTTGAAAACTCGTCAATACGCCAGATGGAGGTTATTACCGGCACTTTTAACGCTGAATACGGACAGGCTCTTTCCGGTGTGGTCAACATAGTTACCGAAAGCGGCTCTGATAAACTCAGGATGGATTTCTCTGCATACGTCGGAAATTTTGTAACGGGAGGTTCTGAGATCTTCAGAAACCTTGACAAGGCTGACCGCATTGCTCAGAAAAATTTTCAGGCCACCATCAGCGGACCCGTTTCACCCGTCAAAAATCTCTATTTCTTTCTTACAGGAAGATTTTTTGACAACACGGGGCATCTTTACGGGAAAAGAGTTTACAACGTAACGGATGATGTCCCCTTCTTCCCTAATCCCATTGATAAGACATTATGGATTCCCAGAAACACCGGTGACGGTGAATTTGTCTCGATGAATCCATCAAACAAATATTCAGCTAATGCAAAGCTTACTTATGTTCTCCCTGAAATGGCGATATCTTATTCACTTTTCTGGGACAAAACAGAAAACAGATATTACGATCACAGTTACGCGTGGACCCCTGACGGAATAATGAATCATTACGGAAATGATATGATTCATAATCTTCAGTTTACATGGCTTCCTTCTTCCGCAACAACACATACATTCAAGTTCAGCTACAATGACTATAATTTCAAAGGATATCTTTACGAAGATCCTTTTGATCCCAGATATGTTGATCCCAGAAGAGGAATTGCAATATCAAACTATACATTCAGATCCGGCGGAAACCAGGGCGGAAGATATGACCGCTACACAAAGACTTATGTGGCACAGTGGGCTTATTCATCTCAGGTTTCAAAAGAACATAAAATCGGGATGGGTATTGAAGGCAGGCTGCACAACATTTACAATCATAACCTTGATCTCGTGAACCTCACTGATGGCCAGCTTGATTCACTCGGCAACGCTATTTTCACACCGGGCTACCCCGCTGTGGGCACAATTTCTGATATGGGTTCAAACATCGAATATTCACGCAGCCCTGTAGAAATTTCGGCTTATATTCAGGACAAGATGGAATATGACATCATGATTATCAACGCCGGAGTTCGTTTTGATTATTTTGATGCACGCGCAAAACAGCCGGCAGATAAGAAGAACCCCACCAGAAACCCTAACTTTAACGGATACAATCAGTGGAGTGATGCAGAAGCAAAAATGCAGGTAAGCCCCAGACTTGGCGCATCGTTCCCGATCACAGATAAAGGTATTATCAGATTCTCATATGGTCACTTCTTCAAAATTCCGTCGTTTGAAAATCTTTACCAGAACCCTGATTTTATAGTAAGACCGGGCAACAGCCTCAGTTCAATAATCGGCAATCCCGATCTGAATGCAGAGAAAAACGTGATATATGAAGTAGGTCTGCAGCAGGTACTCTATGAAGATATAGCAATGAACGTTTCTTTTTATTACCGTGATATCAGAAACTGGCTCGGCATGGAGATAGTAAACACTTATGAAGGCTTCAAGTACGCCCGCTTTATCAACAGGGACTATGCCAACGTAAGAGGTCTTATTCTCGTACTCGATAAAAGATTCTCCAACTATTTCAGCGCAAAACTTGATTACACATTCCAGATTGCCGAAGGTAATTCATCAGATCCTTATGCGGTTTTCAACAAAAATCAGACAAACCCGCCAATTGAAGAATCAAAAACAGTTGTTCCGCTTAGCTGGGATCAGCGCCACACACTTAATTTCAGCGTGACCGTTGGTGTGCCCGGTGACTGGAACGCCGGTCTTATATTCCAGTATGGTTCGGGGATGCCTTACACAGAAGATATCAGAATCTCAAAGGGTGTAAGATTTGAGAACGGAGGCAAAAAGCCAACCTATTTCAATCTTGATCTGAGAGCAGACAAAGTATTTCAATTGGCCGGAATAAATTTCAGGGCATACCTCATGATTTACAACGTTCTTGATATCAGAAATGAGTTTGGCGTGTATGCAAGTACGGGAAGAGCCAATGCTGACCTAAATACACAGTATGCCGGTGACGTGATCGGCTTAAACACAATTCAGGAATATCTGAATAATCCAGGCATGTACTCAACGCCAAGAGAAATCAGATTAGGTATTGGTTTTGATTTATAATTCCCGGAGCTCCAGAATGATACAGAAATTAACATTTATAACACTTATAGTTTTTTCGCAGATTCTATTTGCGCAGGTTTCCTCACAGACACAGAAATACCGCGATGAACCCAAAGGAAATATTGAGTTCAGACGTCAGGGTATAATGGACGGAAACCAGATACGTACACTTTTTTATAACAACGGTGAAGTAGGGCAGTGGCCCTTCCAGCCTTCCGGTGAATGGCCCAAAGGCACGGGGCATTCTTATCTTGACGGTGTTTCGGTTCTTATTGCCAGTGAAATAACTGCTCCGGGAACAGGACAGATTGTTCATCCGCTGCAGACTTCATACCGTGAATGGATGGATAAAGATCCCGTAACGGGTGAAATCTGGGGGCTTGAACCCGTTCCCGGCTATATGAATGCTTCATCAGAATCACCCGCTATCAATACAGATCCCAAAACATGGCCCTTTAACTGGCCCGCAGCACTTAATCTCACGAGCGAGTGGGACGGTTACTGGTACGGTTATTTCGGAAGAGGTGTTCTTAACTCTGATTTCGAGACATATTTTGTTATGGATGATTCAAAAGATAAAGAATTTGTAAGAAACCCCTTCTTTTATTACCCGATTGCTTCTGATACCAACAGAGGCGGTCTGGGTCTCAGAGTTGAAGTAAGAGGCTTCCAGTGGTCACACGTGCTGGCAGAAGACATCATCTTCTGGCACTATGATATAGTTAACATCTCTGATTTCAGTTATCCGAAAACACTGTTCGGTTTTTATACTGACTGCGGTGTGGGAGGTTCTGATGACTCAGAAGATGACAATGCTTCATTTGACCTCGTGCTTGACCTTGCTTACTGCTTTGACTCCAACGGCATGGGTGTTCCCGATGGCTGGAAAACAGGTTATTACGGTTATGCATATCTTGAGAGCCCCGGCAACGGTTTTGACCGTATTGATAATGACCAGGACGGGCTGACTGATGAAAAACGCGATGACGGTATTGATAATGACGGTGACTGGAAATCATTCACCGATATCAACGGAAATGGTGTATGGGATGCCGATCAGAACGAACCCCTTAATGACGACGTAGGTAAAGATGGTGTTGGTCCGTTTGACAGACAGTATTCTGGTCCCGATCAGGGCGAAGGTGACGGAATTCCCACAGACGGCGAGCCCAACTTTGATAAAACCGATAAAGATGAATCAGATCAGATAGGTCTTACCGCAGTTTCTCTGTACCGCCTCGGACAGGGAGGAACAGGCGGAGGCTGGCCAAAGGATGATGAGTCTCTCTGGCTTAAAATGAGCGCCGGTACTTTCGACACCTCACTCCAGAGAGCAAATATCAGTATGGTGTTTGCTTCGGGTCCTTTCCCGTTAAACAAAGAACTCAGAGAAAGATTCTCAATGGCGCTTGTTTTCGGTGAAGATCTGAATGATATTATCTTCAATAAAGAAACTGTGCAGCAGATTTATAACTCAAACTACAATTTCTCAAAACCGCCGATAAAACCGATTCTCACTGCTGTTCCCGGGGATCAGAAAGTATATCTTTACTGGGATAACGTGGCAGAGCAGTCAAGGGATCCGTTTCTTGGTTACGAAAACGGTGACCCCACTCAGGGTTATAAAAAGGATTTTGAAGGATATCTTATCTACAGAAGCCAGGAACCTGAGTTTGGTGATATAAAGGTTATAACTGACTCTAAAGGTTCGGCAAAATACTGGAAACCTATAGCTCAGTTTGATCTTAAAAACTCAATTAAAGGTCCTGATCCGGTAGGGATTAACGGAGCTCACTTCTGGAGAGGTGACAACACGGGACTGAGATACAGCTATGTTGATAATGACGTTAAAAACGGAGTTAAATATTATTATGCATGCGTTTCTTATGATCAGGGTGATCCCGCATACGGTACCACAGGGCTTCAGCCTTCAGAATGTACAAAAATCATCACGGAAGATTTTGCAGGAAACCTCCAGTTTGTTGACATTAACTGTGCCGTTGTTACTCCCAATGCTCCTGTTGCAGGATACGTTCCCCCGCAGATAACGGGCGACGTTAATAAAGTTGCTCAGGGTAACGGAACCGGTTCACTGGTCGTAAATGTGCTTGATCCGGAAAAAATCAAACCGGGTGCAATTTATGATGTGATATTTAACTCAACAAATGACTATCCTAAATACAAAACCCTTTCGTATAAGATAGTAAGAACATTTAACGGTGTTACCGATACTATTGCAGTTAATGATACTTCATACTTCGGCTCTGAAAGAGTCAGCCCTCCGTTTGACGGAATGGCAATCTCCGTTCTGAATGATACATCCGTGACAATCATTGATTCACTTACGGGCTGGGAAACGGGAAAAAGCAATCTTCAGATGAGCGTTTCACCCGATCTGACACCGGTAAGAGGAATAGCCTGGCCGGCAGATTATGAAATAGTATTCTCAGATTCACCTCAGGATACCTGTTTCATTCAGTCACCCCCGCTTTACAAAAGATTCCCGGTTAATTTTAAGGTTTACAATAAGACGGAAAACATATATGCCAAAGTGGCAGTGAAAGACAATGACGGATCCGAATCACTGACCATTGGTGATCTGATCACAATACTCGAATTCCAGGGTGCGCAGTCGCAGTCAAACGTGAGACTAACATGGAACATCACCTATGACGCACCGATTGATCCTAATGAGACCCCGTCTTATCCCGCAGCGGGAGATAAATTCCTGGTCACCAGAAGAAAGCCTTTCAAGGCGGGTGATAAATTTGTTTACAGCACAACCGGTGAGAAAGTTGACAAAACTCTTGCCCGGAATGAGCTCAGTCAGATTGATGTTGTGCCCAATCCTTATCTTGGCGCAGCAGCATGGGAGTCAAGGAACCTCAACTCAACAGGAAGAGGTGAGAGAAAAATAGACTTTATCAATCTCCCCTCAGTCTGCACCGTAAGGATTTACACTCTTACAGGTCAGCTTATAAAGACATTATATAAAGAGTCCGGTTTTTCAAACGGAAGTATTTCATGGAACCTGGTTACCGATGACGGTATGGACGCCGCCTACGGTTTATATATCTATCATGTTGATGCGCCGGGAATTGGTGAATACACCGGAAAATTTGCATTAATTAAATAAGCGGACAAAGAGAAATGAAAAACAAGATTTTTACAATAGCTGTTTTCGTATTTTGTTTGAACACTTTGTTTGCTCAAACATTTAAATCAGACGTGTCTAAGAGAGGCACAACCGCAGCACCATTCCTCTCAATTGGGCAGGGTGCGAGGGCAGTTGCCATGGGAAGCGCGTATGCAGGTGTTGCCAATGATGTGAGTGCAATTTATTGGAACCCGGCAGGATTAACCTCAGCCGAAGGATTTCAGTTGATGTTTGATCACACTTCATGGATTTCAGATATAAAATACAACTTCCTTGCTGCAAGCTATAACCTCGGCGGTTACGGAGCCGTTGGGTTCAGTTTCACCTCTTCAAGCATCGGCGATATGAAGGTTACCACAATTGATCAGCCCGGAGGAACAGGTGAAACCTTTTCTGCCAGTGATGTTTCAATCAGCCTTGCTTATGCGATGCAGCTTACTGACAAATTCTCAATAGGCATAAACCCAAAATTCATTTACCAGAGCATCTGGAAAATGAATGCCACGGCGTTTGCATTTGATATCGGTGTTAAATATATAACTCCTTTTGATGATGCAGTGCTCGCTATGTCGATCTCAAATTTCGGGACAAAAATACAGTTGCTCGGTAACTCTAACCTCGTGCTTCATGATCTTGACCCCGGTACAACGGGCAACAACGGAAAAATACCTGCTTATCTCGAAACAGCGGCATGGTCGCTTCCCCTTAACTTCAGAGTGGGCATTAATTACACCCCGGTCCGGTTTGACAGGCACAAACTGACCGTTGCTGCCGATGCTTCGCATCCCAGCGACGATTATGAAAGTGTAAACCTCGGAGCAGAGTATTCATTCAACAACTTTCTTTTTATAAGGGGTGGTTACAAATCACTGTTCCTTGAAGATTCTGAAGAATCATTCACTCTGGGTTTTGGTGTAAAACAGTCGCTAATGAATAATGCGGCAATACTTTTTGATTATGCTTATCAGAGTTTCGGAAGATTTTCTGATATTCAGAAATTCACACTTTCCGTTAATTTCTAGGAACAGAAATAACCTCATCCGGATCACCATACCCGGGTGAGGTTTAACTATTAAATGTTAAGACATCATGAAGATAATGAGATTTTTACTGATTGTATTTTTAATAAGCATAGTTGCAGAGGCTAAAGACTATAAAGGAGCCGAATTCCGTACTAAGAACACCTTCCGTTACGGCAGGTTTGAAGTTTCAATGAAATCAGCACACCGAGAAGGAATTTTGTCTTCGTTTTTCACTTATAATACGAATATGCAAAGTTCTGCTGACTGGAATGAAATTGATATTGAGATTCTGGGCAGATATCCGAATGATGTTCAGTTCAATACAATAACACCGGGCCAGACAAGTCATACAAGTCATTACCCCGCAAATTTTTCGCCACATACTGATTATCATACATATGCATTTGAATGGACTCCCCAGTATGTAGCATGGTTTATTGACGGAACAGAGGTTTACAGACAGACGGGCAGCCATATCCGGACCCTTACAAAGCCTCAGAAAATAATGATGAATATCTGGAATCCCACTCATGCAATCTGGGTGGGTGAATGGAACCCGGGGGTTCTCCCTGCCTTTGCTTCTTATGACTGGATGGCATACTATTCATACACACCCGGAACCGGAAACTACGGAACCGGTAATAACTTCACTTTTTCTTTCCGTGACGATTTTGATTTCTGGAATACAAGCCGCTGGGAAAAGGGAACTCATACCTGGGATGGAAACGGCTGTGATTTCATCGAAGAAAATGCAGTGATTATAAACTCAAAGCTCATTCTCTGCCTCACAGACAGCATTAACATCGGATATACGGATGTAAATAAACCTTTGATGCTTGACTCAAGGGTAATTAATGGTAAAGTTTATGCCTATTTCTCTGAAGAACTGGATCCTGTCTCAGCTCAGAATAAAGCAAATTTCAATATAGTAGGCTCAACTGTGGTTTCCGCCGTTCTGCTGCCTGATGGCAAGACAGTGGAACTTTCCGTTCAAGGCTGGGATTTTACAAGCGCCCGAAATCTGCTGGCACTCGGAGTAAAAGATCTCCGGATGAACAGCATGGTGCCTCGGGCATTGGCAATCACACTACAGCAGCCCCTCTCATTTCCCGTAAAAATTAACTGTGCCGGCAGCTCTGTATTGGGGTATCTTGCAGATCAGGACTGGAATATAAACAGGGATTACGGAGTGATTGACGGTAACAGCTCACTTTATTCATCAGGTATTCAGATAAACGGCACTGATGAGGATGAGATTTTCAGAAGTGAAAAATATGGCATGACTGTTTATAAAACACTCCTCCCCCGGGGTATTTATAACGTGAAACTTATGTTTGCAGAGAACTATTTCACTCAGGCGGGCATAAGAGTTTTTGACGTGTATCTTGAAAACAACCGTGTGCTTGATGAGTTCGATATTTTTGCCGAAGCCGGATCAAATACGGCGCTTATTAAAACTTTTAATAACATAAATGTTACGGATGGTTATCTGGATGTTTATTTTGCGGCGGGAACTGAAATGCCTCTGATTAACGGGATCATAATAGATCTGGTTGCGCTTGGCACCGCAGAAGATGTTACTCCCGCAGAGGGTGATTTTATTCTTAATCAGAATTACCCAAACCCGTTTAACGGAGAGACAACTTTTTCTTACCGGGTTATAAAACCTGATAATTACCGGATGTTTATATATAATGTAAACGGGGAAAAGTTAATTGAAGAGAATCTTGGTTTCCTGAATGAAGGATACTACTCGGCGGGTATTGATACAGGCAGCAGCGCCGGCTTAAGACTAGCAAGCGGTGTGTATTTTTTAACGCTTGCAAACAGCAGCCGACATGCCACAAAGAAGTTTATATTACTAAATTAGCAGTTTTACTAATTAATTTTCCTGTACTGATATGAATAAACCACTTAAACTGTTCAGACTGATTTTAACAACAGCTCTACTTTTTACAGCCATTGTTAACGCTCAGCTTTCTCAGAAAGAAATAGATAAACGGGTGGAAGAGCTGATCTCAAAGATGACAATCGAAGAGAAAGTTGGCCAGATGACCCAGATTTCACTTGATGTTATATCCAAGTTGCCAGCCATCAAAGATCAGAATCATGTTCTCGATGAAGCAAAATTAAAAGAAGCTTTGCAGAAATATCACGTCGGTTCAATTCTTAATGCACATTACATTGCCAATGATGTTAAATACTGGCAGAAAATGATAACTGACATTCAGAATGAAGCAACCAAAAATACCAGGCTTGGAATACCGGTATTGTATGGAATTGATGCAATTCACGGCGCAACTTATACTATGAATGCAACCCTTTTCCCTCA
>CAYPMQ010000022.1:0-21235 GCA_964411625.1 uncultured Ignavibacteriaceae bacterium | reverse complement strand
AATTTGACCAGTACTGTAGCGATGAATCGGTGAGTTTTATAACTGTTGAGAATTGTATATCCCACTCATCTGATTGAGCTATAATCTCAGGGATATTTACAACTGCCTGAAGAAAAATGAGTCCCGGTTTCTCTTCCAGCCGAATAATTGGAGGATCAATCACCGGGAAAGAGGCGTCTTTGCGGTAATCTCCGAGGCGGAAACAATTCCAGGCACCAAAGGGAGCAAAGTTAAATTCCCAGTAATTTGGTTTATGAGTCGGGGCGAGAAAAAACTCAAAGCAGGTATGTTCCCAAAGATTTATCATGCGCATCCCATTACCGGGAAGCCTTACAAGAGAAACCCTTTCAGTATCCCCCCGGAGAAAATAATTGAGCTCCAGATGTGAACTGCCAATATCCAGAACGGCAGTCATCTCTAAAAATTCACAAGGATCAAACGGGAAAAGATCAGCAGTAAACATGATAATAAAATTAATTAAACGACACCACCAAAATATGAAAGCCGCAGTTTTACCTGCGGCTAATGTTTCAGGCGGCTTTAATTTTTTCTGAGCGGTCTTCTGCGCATAAATTGCTCATCATTAATTATTTTGCCGCAACCCAAAGTTATGGCTTATTCTGCATTGAAATGACAATGTCTGAGTATTACATTTTCGGTTGAACTGTAATATCAGAAATGAAAGGAATACCCTCTATTTGAGATTATAAAGATAAGCAAATGTATTTGCAAATTCCTCAATACTTGTAGGAGTTGTGCTTTCTGAATCTCTGACAGTCTCTTCAAGTATTTTCCCTTCATTCAGCCTTCTTAAAAACTGATCAAAGTTTTCAATTACACTATTGGAAGCACCCATTCCTGCAAGCGCCTTTCCGAATTCCTCATAAGGAAATTCGACATAAGCCAAGTCTGGCTTCCCGATAGCTGCACCATAAATTTTTGCCACTTCATTGTAAGTCACATCTCTCTGACCGAGCAGATACTGAATGTTATTTCCTGTAAAATCAAGAGCTGCAAGTCTTTTTGCCGCATATAAACCGACATCTTTTGCAGCAATCATGCTTAATTTCATATCTCCCTTAATCGGTGATCCGATGATGCCCGTATTTTTCACAACATCAATCAGACCGAGAGTATTTTCCATGAAGTATGTAGCCCTGAGATGCAGAGTATTTAATCCCGGAATTGAATCATAAGTCTTCTCACCGTATCTCAGGCCAAGCACCACTCCCGAATCCCTTTCAAGATGGGTACCAACGCCGCTCAACGAAACAAGATACCTGACTCCTGAAACCTTAACAGCCTCTGCAATCGCATCTATATGTGCTTTCTGATGATCAAAAAAGGAAACGGGGTTCCAGCTCATAGGCACCATTGCATAAACTGCCCTTGCCCCGTTAAAAGCCTCAGCAAGAAAATGCGGATCGGTAGGGTCTCCGGTAAATACTTCCGCTCCTTCAGCTTTCAGATCAGCAGCCTTATCAGCACTTCTTGAAATTACTCTTACATTTTTTCCAGCCTCAAGTAACGCCAGCGTCAGTGGTTTACCCGTGTTACCGGTTGCTCCTGTTATTACGTACATAATCAGTCCTTTCTGATTTGTTTATATATAGATTTATGATTTATTATTTAACTGAACTTCAGTTTATTATTGTTTGTACAAGCAAATATACCATGCAAAAAAAAATTATTTTTTTTCTAATTTGCGGTATGCGTTTGTTATTTTGCAGGCAGTATCATGACATTCCTGTTCGCCTATTTCCTCACAAAGTCTCACATAAAGTTTATACCAGGCATCTCTTATAACCGACTCTGTCTGAATTCCCTTATCAGTAACGAATAATCTTATCAGTTTGCCCTCGCTCTCTCTTCTGAGGAGCCCTTTTAATTCAAGAAGATCAACAAATCTGGTTATTGTTGAAGGTGTAAGGTTCAGATGTTCACCCGCCTCTTTGGGGCCAATACCGGGGTTCCCGGAAACCACCATAAGGAGGAAGGCGTGCGAGGGTGAAAGACCGGCACGGTTAAACTCTTCCTCAGCCATTTTGTTTAGTACTCTCACGAGTGAATTGGTACTGAAATAAAGACAGTTGTAAAAATTTTCTTTTGATGCTGACATAAAAATTTTATATATTTGTATATACAAATATATAAAATTTTTTCTTTATGTCAATACTCTTATGATATTGTTTATAACTTCATGCCCGGGTATCACATCTTTGCATCTCCTTTAAATTGTACCGTGTGAAGTATTGACATTTGATTTAAATTTTCGTATCAATATTCTCAGAGTTTAGAATTTTCGAAAAGAATTTCAGTTGGTTGGGTTTTATTCTAATTAATATATTTTATAACAGTTAAGGAGGGCAGAGCATATAGAAACCGAATATTTTCAAAAAGAGTGTTCGAGGGAGCCCGCTCCCTGAAACTGATTATTTGCCCCTGTAATCGGGCAAAAGTTGTTTTACAACCGTAATGAACAGAAGCCGCCGCCCCGTAAGGCTGCGGCTTTTGCGTTTTAAATTTTTCAAACAGAATCAGAAGTGCATTAAAGCATCCTCATTCCTTTCAGTTCTTTTCTCAGCATCTTATAATCAGGTACAATCTTAGCAACTTCATGCCAGAACCCCGGGGAGTGATTCATTACCCTGAGATGACAGAGTTCATGAACTATCAGATAATCAATAACTTCCGGTCTGAATCTTACAAGATTATAATTAAGGGATATTGTTTTATCTGATGAACAACTGCCCCATCTGGTTTTCTGAGCCCTGATAATGATTTTTTTTGGACTGAACCCATAAGTGTGAGCAAAGAGTTTTGTCCGCGGCACCAGATATTTAGCTGAAATACTCCTCAGATAAAATTTATACAGGTCAACTGTTTTCACTTGCGAACCTTCCGGACTTGTTATCCTGAGTGTTCTTTGTTGGGGCTGCCATACAATGCCGTGTTTTGCTCTGAATAGCTCGTATGAGTGAATAACGGTAATTTTCTCGCCGAACAGATAATAATCATCAGGGCTGATTTCTCTGATAAGGTGAAGATTATCCCTTATCCACTGCATTTTTGACTGAAGAAATCCTCTCGCCTCATTTACCGACCTGTTGGCAGGAACCACAAGTTCAAGATAACCAACCTGATCTATCCTTATCTGTATATAACGTGCCCTTCTTGAATGCCGTACAAGGCACTTTATGCGGCGGTTATTCACGTCAATGTGAAAAGCAGTTTCAGGTACACTTTTCAATCCTGCAGCACTCCGTACTTATTTATGTTACCGGGCATCAGATCACTGAATTCTGTAAGTTGTTTTTTCTTTGGAGTCCTGAAGTGTTACACCCAGGGCATTAAGTTCGTTCCTGATCAGATCTGCAAGAGCATAATTTTTGGAAAGTTTGGCTTCATGCCTTACTTTTATCAGAATTTCAATGAGATCACCGGCCAGGTCTTTTCCTGCACCTGCATTCCGTACTTTGATGATTTCAAACACTCCCACTGCAGTTCTGTCAATGAATTCTTTAAGTTTTTCAACAAACTGACGTGAAAGCTTAGCCTCAGAATGGATCACCCTGTTGGCTTCCTTTGCGAAATCAAATATCACCGCAACTGCTTTAGGAGTATTAAAATCATCATCCATTGATTCGGTGAACTCGGAATAATATTTCTGAAGGTCAAATGCAGGTTCTTCAGTTCCCCGATCACCCGATGAAAGCATTTCATTTAGTTTATCATAAAGGTTTTGTATTCTTTCAAGACCCTTTGCCGAGGCATTAAGAGCTTCATCAGTAAAATTCAGCGGAGAGGCATAATGAGTCTGAGCGTAAAAATACCTCAGAGTCTCTGCATCATATTTCTTGATAAAGTCACGGAGAGTAAAGAAATTACCAAGTGACTTTGACATTTTTTCATTATCAATGTTCAGGAATCCAAAATGAATCCAGTAATTAACAAACTGTTTTCCGTTGGCACCTTCACTCTGTGCAATTTCATTTTCATGATGAGGAAAAATCAGATCGGTTCCGCCGGAATGTATGTCAAAAGTTTCACCGAGATGCCTGCATCCCATGGCTGAGCACTCTATATGCCATCCCGGTCTGCCGTCACCCCAGGGGCTGTGCCAGTATGGTTCTCCTTCTTTGTGCTTTTTCCATAATGCAAAATCGAGCGGGCTGTTTTTAATCTCGTTAACCTCAACCCTTGCACCTGCCTCAAGGTCTTCAGTATTTTTACCGCTCAGTTTTCCGTATCCGTCAAACTTTGCTATCTCATAAAACACATTACCATCAACATTATAGGCTATTCCGTTATCAACCAGTTTCTGAATCATTGAAACGATATCATTAATATGATCCGTTGCTTTAGGGTAAACATCCGCCTTTTTTACTTTTATTTTTTCTATATCTTCAAGAAAAGCTTTTGTGAAAGTATCGGCAACCTGTTTTGCGTCAATCCCCTCTTCGTTCGCCTTTTTTATTATTTTATCATCTATATCGGTAATATTCATTACATATTTAACTTTGTACCCGCTGAACAGCAGATATCTTCTGATCATGTCAGACATTATGAATGAACGTGCATTGCCGATATGAAAATAGTCGTAAACAGTGGGTCCGCAGGTGTACATCGTTACCTCACCCGGCTTAATAGGCCTGAATTCTTCTTTTGTCCTGGTGAGTGTATTGTATATACGGAGCATAAATCCTCTGGATTAATATTTTTTAAATAATCAACTATAAATATACCAAATCAGAAAAAGTATTCAGTCAGATAAGTAATCGGAAACATTTTATTGATCGGAGGTTATTTAAGTTTTTCAATCAAAAGTCTGAAATCTTCAGGAAGTTCTGAATTAAACAGTACATCCTTTTCAATGCCGGGATGATAAAACCCTAGTGTTTTTGCGTGCAGAGCTTGTCTATTCATTATAGCAAACAGATTTTCAGCTCTTTGTTTCATACCGGGAAGCTGATCTCCGTATCTTATTGCCCTGCCTCCGTAAGTATCGTCACTGAAAATCGGATGACCATTTCCGCTCATATGCACTCTGATCTGATGAGTTCTGCCCGTTTCAAGATGGAGTCTTATGAGTGAAGCAAATTCAAATTCCTCTATAACTTCATAATGTGTGATGGCAATTTTCCCCTCCGAATCAGACATTGTAAATACTTTTCTGTCTTTTTTACTTCTTGTAATATAAGATTTTATTGTCCCTGTTTTATTCCTGAATTTGCCCCATACTACCGCCCAGTATTCTCTCTGAATCTTATGAGCCGAAAACTGCCTGGCAAGCCTTGCATGTATCTGATCATTCTTGGCAATCAGCAGAAGTCCGCTCGTATCTTTATCAATGCGGTGAACAATGCCGGGACGTACTGAAGGGTCATTCATTGTACTGAGTGAGGCCGTATGATGAAGAAGAGCATTTACAAGTGTTCCCGTGAAATTTCCGAATGCGGGGTGAACAACAAGTCCCGCAGGCTTATTTACCACCAGGAGATATTCATCTTCATAAACGATATCAAGGGGAATATCTTCAGGTTCAGCCTTATCAGGACGTGGAGCAACAGGTATGATTACTTCAATCTTATCAAATGGAGCAACTTTGTAATTGGGTTTAACCGCTTTGCCGTTTACGGTTACATTTCCCTGTTTAATAAGATTCTGTACTTTGGTTCTCGTGGCATTCTCCACAGAGTTAACGAGAAAAAGATCTATTCTCTCTTTTTTCTTCCCTTCGGGAAGGTCAAAATTAATTACCTTCCGGTCTATTATTTTTGACATCGTTTACCGGCTCTTCATCACTCTTGTTTTCATCGCTGCTCTCAGGGAGAATTATTTTCCTCACCGATTCCCTGTCATCATTTTCATTTTCATCTGACACCGGGGTAACAGATTCTGATCCATAATCATCGGAATCAACAGTTTGGTCTTTATTAAATGACTCTGCATCAGTGGCCGTAAGCTCCGTTTCTTTTGTCTCTTCAGTGTGATTTTTATAGAAAAGAATAAGTACAAACACACCTACAGAAACTGCCATATCGGCTATATTAAAGATCGGGAAGCGGTCATAAGTACGGCCGAAGAGTGTGAAATGGAAAAAATCCACGTCAATAAAATCGACAACATGGCCAAAAAAGAGTGGGGCATATCCGAATATTACACCATAAAAAACCCTGTCTATCAGATTTCCGAGGGCACCGCCCAATATTAGTGCAAGACCTAATCTTGAAGCAAAATTACTGGTACGGTTCTTATAAATGTAATATACCAGTATTAAACTGGCGATCACAGAAAAGAGAGATACAAAAAACTTTACAGCAGGGGAAAGGTCTATTCCGAAAGCCATTCCCGGATTTTCAACATAAGTAAATCTGAGGAAGTTTCCGATCAGAGGAATGGTCTGTGTGTAGTGCATACCATCCCATACAAAATTGAAGGCCGGAATGGAAAACCCCTTTACCAGGAGTTTACTTATCTGATCAATTATAAGAACAACGAAAGAGACATAGAAGATTTTCAATTGAGCCTTAAATTAATGACCGCGTTTTTTCTCTTGCTTGAGCTTTATGGGAAGACAATGCTGGCTGTGAGGTACCGCTTCAAGTCTTGCTTTCGGAATCAGGGGGCAAGTCTCACAAAGATTCTGTGGCTCATCCATACATTCTATACAGACTCCGTAAGTGCCGTTCTCAATTCTTTTCAGGGCATCTTCCAGGTAACCGAGAAATTTTGTCTCTCTCTGTGCGTAGAGATAAGTTTTTTCTCTTTCCATTGCATCAGTACCCATTTCAGCCATGTGCAGCGAATACGGGGAATTTTCGTTGATGTACTCACCTGTTGTGGGGTCCATCATTCTTTCTCTCAGATTCTGAAGCTGAATCACAATTTCATCGCGTTTTGCCTCTATGATCTGTTTGAAGTACTGAAGTTCTTCACGGGAGTAAGCAGTTTTACGCTCACCCTTTGGTAATGCGTTCTGTTCCTCTCCCATGTTTTTGTTTTGGTTTTCTGACATTGAAATAACCTCAATTATATTTTTTCAATTTCGATTTTACAATTGTAATCATTGATTTTCCAATCCTGCGCAAAGCCGCTGTTAATCAATCCTGAAGCAAGATTTACTGCCAAAGTTTCATTAGTAATATAGGAAGAAAAATTATTAACAGCTTCAACAAAACCATCTTCTGATGTGAATCTGATGTTAATTTTATCTGTAACTTCAAACCCTGCATCCTTGCGCATATTCTGCACCCTGTTAACAAACTCCCTTGCGAGACCTTCGTTAATGAGTTCTGAAGTGAGTTCGGTATCAAGCGCCACTGTGATAGTTTCATCAGATTCGACTATCCAGCCTTCAATTTCAGAGCTGATAATTTCAACATCTGCGGGCTCAATAACAAGATCCGTTCCGTTCACATTTATAGTAATGTTTCCGCCGGAAACTAATGTTCTGATCTGATCGGTATCAAACTCACGAATCGCATTTGCCACAGGCTGAACTGATTTACCGAATTTTGGCCCGATAGATTTGAAGTTCGGCTTAGCAGTTTTCTTTACTATTCCTGAATCATCGGTCAGGATGACAAGTTCTTTAATATTAACCTCATCAAGAATCACCTCTTTCATGGTTTCAAGAGGCTCTTTTACACCTGCCGAAACCGCAGCAATGATCTTTTTGAGCGGCTGTCTGGTTTTCAGATTGTATTTTGCCCTTATAGACCTTGTAATGAATACCACTCTCTGCACTGCATCCATCTTCTCCTCAAGTGCCGCATCTTTATAAGTGATTGCGGGAAAATGTGAGAGATGAACAGATTCTTCATATTCTCCTTTAGTTGCAGAGGTGAGGTTTCTGTAAAGCTCTTCTGAAATAAATGGTGCGAACACAGATGTAAGTTTGGTTACGGTTAAAAGACATTCCAGAAGTGTCTGATAGGCAGAAAGCTTCTGATCACTCATTTCCGATTTCCAGAAACGGCGACGGCTTCTTCTGACGTACCAGTTTGAAAGATGATCTATCGTGAATTCAGAAATTAATCTTGCCGCTTTGGTAACATCATATGCTTCCATGTGAGTTTCATAACTTTCGACAAGAGAATTCAGCTTTGAAATGATCCACCTGTCAATTTCGGGTCTGTTTTCATAAGGTATTTTTGCCTGTGAATTGTCGAACTTATCAATATTAGCATACAGTGCAAAAAATGAGTAAGTGTTTACAAGAGTACCGAAAAACTTGCGCTGCGTTTCAACAAGATCTTCTTCATTAAAAAGTGTAGGGCGCCATGGCGGATTATTCACAATAAGGTACCATCTTGTGGCATCTGCACCAAATTTTTCAAAAAGCATAAAAGGATCAACTGAATTGCCTTTTGATTTTGACATCTTACGGCCTTCCTTATCGAGAATAAGGTCGTTCACAAGATTGTTTTTATAAGCAGCTTTGTCAAACAGCATTGTTGAAATGGCATGAAGTGTATAGAACCATCCGCGTGTCTGGTCAATCCCTTCCGAAATATAATCTGCCGGGAAATTAGCTTCAAACCACTCCTTATTCTCAAACGGATAATGATACTGTGCAAAAGGCATAGCTCCGGAGTCATACCAGACATCTATAAGTTCAGGGGTTCTTCTGTATGTCTTTCCGTCTTTTCGGAAAATTATTTTATCCACATAAGGTTTATGAAGGTCAATAGATTTAATTTCTGACACTGATTTTTCAGTGCCGTCATCCTCAACATATATACCCTGCTTAAGTTCTTCTACAGAACCCACTGCAAACATATCGGTTCCGTCATCACTTACCCAGATAGGAAGCGGAGTTGCCCAGAATCTGTCTCTTGAAAGCGCCCAGTCTTTATTATCCTCAAGCCAGTTACCGAATCTTCCGGCACCAACTTCAGGCGGATACCAGTTGATTGTCTTGTTAAGCTCAACCATTCTGTCGGCAATTTTGGTTGTTCTGATAAACCATGACTCACGGGCATAATATATTACGGGAACATCATCAAATCTCCAGCTAAAGGGGTAAGAGTGCTCAATTGTTTCTTTTTTATAGAGTTTACCCTGTTCCCTGAGTAATGCAATTATACCGGGATCGGCATCTTTTACAAACTGCCCTTTGAATGGTTCAATATCATCTGTGAATCTGCCTCCCCTTGTAACGGGCTGGAGCATAGGGAGTCCGTACTTTTTTGAAATTTCATAGTCATCCTGTCCGAATGCCGGAGCAATGTGAACAATACCCGAACCATCTTCAATACTTACAAAATCTGCCAGTATAGTGTAAAACGCTTTGTGGGCAGGTTTAACAAAATCAAGAAGTTGTTCATACTCAATACCTTCAAGTTCTGCGCCTTTATGCTCCGAAATGATGTTGTATTCACCGTTAAGAACGCTTAAACGGTCTTTGGCAAGAATCAGTATATGATTTTTATGTTCAACCTTTACATAAGTAACATCCGGTCCAAGCGCAAGTGCAACGTTTGAAATAAGTGTCCAGGGAGTGGTGGTCCATACAAGGAAATACTCTTCCTTGTTTTTAATCCTGAAGATCACATAAACAGACGGATCTTTTGTCATTCTGTAACCGAGCGCAAGCTCATGTGAAGAGAGAACTGTTTCAGATCTGGGACACTGAGGCACAATTTTATAATCTTTATAAACCAGCCCTTTATCAAAAAGGGTCTTCAGTGACCACCATACAGATTCGATATACTCATTTGTACAGGTTATATAAGCATCTTCGAGATTAATCCAGTACCCCATTCTGCGGGTCATTTTCTCCCAGAGATCTTTATACATAAACACTGAATTACGGCAGGCTTCATTATACTTTTCAATTCCGAAGAGCGCAATCTCTGCTTTATTTTTAATACCAAGTGCCTTTTCGACTTCAATTTCTACCGGCAGGCCATGAGTATCCCATCCGGCTTTTCTGTGAACCTGATATCCCTGAAGGGTTTTATAACGGCAGATCAGATCCTTAAGTGTTCTGGCCATAACGTGATGAATACCGGGTTTTCCGTTGGCAGTGGGCGGGCCCTCGTAAAAGGTGAATGTTTTTCCGTCGCTTCTTGAATTTATGGATTTTTCAAAAATGCCGTTCTTTTCCCAGAACTCTAAAACATCATTTTCTATTTGCGGATAATTCAGATTTTCAGAATATTGCTTGTACATATTTTTACCGGATAACGTATATTTATTTCTTCATATAATTAATCAAAAATTCTTTTTCGCGCTGAATAAGTTTTTTCAGTCTTTCTTCCCCTTCAGTCTCCCTGTAAGTATATTCCTGAACAGGTGCTGCCTCAGGCGCAGATACATCTGCCGCCAAAAGGTTCAGATCCGTAATTTTATCTTCGGGAACTTCAGCCGTCAGGGCTGCCTGCACCGCACTCTGCTGTTGAGCTAATTCATCAGAAAGTACTTTGTATGCTTTTGACAGATATCCGAACCAGCCTGCTGCAACTGCTCCTATTACTTTTAAGAGATACAACGGCAGAAGTTCAATAAGAACATCCCGGTTCTGCTTTGTGAATGCAAGATAAAAAAGATAAACTGCAACCCCCGCCACCGGCAGAAAACCGAGAACAGAAGGTACTCCGGAATTGCTTTTGTTCTCATGATATACAAAAACGGAGCTGCCTGAGAGATACATAACAAGGCATATACCGGCATATACCGAGAGTGAATGGTTTGCAAACTGAGGAAAAATCTCTGTTCCTATTGAAGCTGCAGCAACAACAGGAAACAATATCAGTGCCGGATAGTAGAAAATGCCTTTTTCTTTCAATTTATAACCTGCTCACCAGTTGTTTCAGAAGCATGGTCATTTTAGGTTCGGCTGCACCGGCGGCTTCGAGAATATCCTCGAGTAAGGCCGGCTTAAGTGAATCAGGGAAACACTCATCGGTTATAATGCTTATCCCGAACACTTCAATTCCCATGTGATTTGCCACAATGTTTTCCGGAATGGTTGACATTCCAACTACATCTGCCCCGATTGCCCTAAGGAATCTGTACTCCGCACGGGTTTCAAGATTTGGACCCGGTACGGCAACATAGACACCTTTTTTAATTTTTATTTTGTTTTCGAGTGCAATTTCTTCTGCAAGTTCAATCAGCCGCCTGCTGTATGGCTCGCTCATATCCGGGAACCTTGGACCAAGTTCGTCATAATTCCTTCCGATGAGCGGATTATCTCCAAGAAGATTTATATGATCTTCCATGATCATAAGATCACCCCTTCGGTACTGCGGATTCATACCTCCGCATGCATTTGAAACCAGAAGAGTTTTTACTCCTAAAAACTTCATCACTCTTACCGGGAAGGTGATCTGCTGCATTGAATAACCTTCATAAAAATGAAAGCGCCCCTGCATCACAACAACATTTTTCCCGCCTGATTTTCCGAAAAGCAGCTTGCCATGGTGTGATTCAACAGTTGAAACGGGGAAATGCGGAATATCCTCGTAATTAAGCGAGTGATCTACGTCAATTTCTTTTGCCAGAGCACCAAGCCCCGTGCCGAGTATTATCCCGACTTCATATTGCTCAGTGGTTAAAGTTCTGATTTTTTGCAGTGCGTCATTTATTTTGCTGATCAAGTCAGTCATTATTCTTTTCCGGTTCTGAATTAATTTTTGACGGGAAAAATCTCTCTGTTCCCTGAACAACTTCATCCTCAAAAAACTTCTGTTTCGGGATGTCCGAAGTATCAATTCCCGTAATCTCCCCCTGCTCTTTGACAATCGAAATCAGTTCAGCAAGAATATCATCCTTCCTTTTTGCCAGAACGGCAATATCAGCCTCAAGTGTCTTCTGAATTTCGATGTATTCTCTGTTTCTGTTTTCAAAATCTGCTTCAGCCTGTCTTATAATCTTTTCGGCTTCAGCTTTCGCAGAATCAAGAGTTGATCTTGCACTCTCATTTGCCTTAAGGAGAGTCTGCTTGTATTCCGATTCAATCTTTCTGAAATCGGCGAGTGAATTGTGAAGTTCCTCATTCTCCTTTTTCAGAGACTCAAGTTCCGATTGCAGCTTTTCAACATCATCAGCCAGCCTGTCGAGATATACTCTGACCTCCTGGGGTTCATATCCTCTGAGTGCTTTCTGAAATTCCTGGCGTTTAATTGAAACCGGACTGATTTTCATTAATATACTCTCTCTCCGAAAATTGAGGTTCCTACTCTTATCATTGTAGCACCTTCTTCTATTGCAATCCGGTAATCAGCTGACATTCCCATGGAAAGCTCGGGAACATTGTAACCTTCTGTTTGAAGAGCATCCCGAAGGTTCCTCAAATAAGTGAAACTGTTCCTGACAACTTTTTCATCATCAGTGTAAGGTGCAATAGTCATAAGTCCCTGAAGCGAGAGGTTTGGCTGTTCTTTGATAAAATTTGCCAGATCATAAATGTTATCCTCCGTTTCAAGACCGAATTTCGTTTCTTCAAATGAAGTCTTTATCTCTATCAGGACTTTCTGAATCTTATTTGCTCTGAAGGCGAATCTCTGAATCTCACCGGCAAGTTTAATTGAGTCTACAGAGTGGATGAGGTCAGCAGTTTTAACTACATACTTCACCTTGTTGGTCTGGAGGTGCCCGATAAAATGCCACGTTACACCGTTTCCGATTTCTGTGCATTTTGACTCGAACTCTCTGGCCTTGTTCTCACCAAAATCGGTGATTCCGGCTTCTATGGCTTCTCTTATGCTTGGGACGGGAACGTTTTTGGAGACGGCTATAAGAGTAATTTCTGATTCTTTTCTGCCGGACAGACTGCATGCCTTTGCAATCTCATTCCTGATGTGTTGTATATTCTCTTTAATCATAAAAATTCAAGACCTTAAAGGTATTATTAAATCCCTTAAAAATCAATACTTTTCCGTGATACTTTCTTTCGGAATCTGACGATTTTATGAGCTGCCCGGTTTCATTAATGATCATATAACCCTCTGTGCATTAGAATAGGTCAAGCCTCTTTTTTCATCTCTGCCGAGGAGTCTGCGGCGGTTCAGTAATTCTTAAGAAGTGATTAACGCTAAAGGGTAATTTTCATAATTTAACAGAATTTATCAATCTCCTGCCAGGTTCTGAATCCGAAAATAATTCCTTCAATTCAGATCTGAAAGTAAAAAGAGTTTCCCCGCAGGTTATCTCCACAATAAATCATCACTGCCGGAGAGCAGTTTATTCTTCAGGTGTCTTTAGTATAAAATACGCGCCATTTTATTGTTTCCCGGGTAAAGATGTGTTGCAAATATCTGATTTACCTCTGTAACTTATTATTTAACAATAAGTTATAAGCAAATTGCAAATTATTCGCATTCTAATGGCTATAATTTATTAACAGTAAAGTTATGCAAAGACCCGGAGCGCTTATAGATATCTGCATCAAACCGGATAAATGGTTATATCTCTTTTTAACATGGTCAAAATATAAAAGTACTTTAAAAATACCGGCAATTTTGAATACCCTTATCTCAGAGAATATACTTTACCCATCCGATTTATTATTTTCTAACTCATATATATCTGATTATCATTAAATTAAATCATTTAACTGAGATTCTGGATCAAAAATTCTGAACTGAAAAGCTGTTCTGAAAGAGAAGACTGAATTTGACGGATATAACCACCTGTATATGTTTTCATCCAAGTGCAGCAGAAGCTTCCGGGCATTATTGTTAACATTTCCCGGGGGTCAGAAATTATTGCAGTCACTCATTATACAGTGGGAGGAATGGGCACTACGTGTGATGTACTGACAGTTTCTTTTACTTTGAACGGGAAAGATTTTTTGGCGATTAACGGAACCGCTCAGTTTTAGTTTACTCCTGCAATTTTTCTGATGGCTGAAAGTGAAAATCAGGAAGAATTCGATTTTTACGGTGAAAAACTTTCTGAAGGAGGCACAAAAGAACGATGCAGGTGGCTGGCTGATAAGTTCGGCGTATCATGGCAGATCGTTCCGGGAGCACTTCTGAATATGCTTAAATCGGACAGCAAGGGTAAAACCGCAGCGGTAACACTTGCATTGCTTAAAATGAATAAGCTGATAATTTCAGATCCGGAGAATGGTAATACTAATGCCAAAGATGTATCTTCTCAGAAAATATGTTTCTTCCGGTTAAATTACAGAGACAGAGAATGCCCGGGTAGTTTGCACAGGAGCGAGGCAGTATTAATAAAGAATTATTGAGTCTTAATTCATAAATGTTTTGTAATTTTGGTAACACTAAAATTTAAATTAAAATGGAACTGAAAAATGGCTGAATTAGAATTACTTGTAAATATCAGAGCCAAGGCAAAACAGAAAAAAAGAACACTATTGCTGCCCGAGTCTCATGATGAAAGAGTACTTAAAGCCGCTGAAATTATTACAAAAGAGGGATTCGCATCCGTTGTTACAATCGGTGAAGAAAACAAAATCCGTCAGGATGCTGAAAAGCTGGGAGTTAACCTCAGCGGAGTCAGAATTATTGATCCCGCAAAAAGTGATAAACTCAGCGACTTTACAAATATATACTATAACCTCCGGAAAAAACGCGGTATCACTATTGAAGAAGCAAAAACCACCGTTCTCAGAGATATTTTCTTTGCCGGAATGATGCTCAGAGAAGGGATGGCTGCCGCATCTGTGGCAGGCTCAACCGCATCAACAGGAGACGTAATGAAGGCCGGAATTCACTGCGTGGGGATGAAGGAAGGAATTTCAATTGTTTCAAGTTTCTTTCTGATGGTTTATCCCGAAATTACTTACAGCTTTGGTGACTGTGCAGTTGTACCGGATCCTGATGCAGCTCAGCTTGCCGATATAGCCATATCTACTGCAGATAACCACAAAATTCTCACAGGCGAGGAACCTTATGTCGCAATGCTATCATTTTCAACAAAGGGCTCTGCAACGCATAAACTTATTGATAAAGTTATTGAAGCAACCTCAATAGTTAAGCAGAAGCGCCCGGATATTAAAGTTGATGGCGAACTGCAGTTTGATGCTGCAATTATTGACTCGATCGGCAAGAAAAAATCACCCGGGTCAGAGGTTGCAGGCAGAGCAAATGTACTGATATTCCCTGACCTGAATGCAGGAAATATAGGTTATAAAATTGCTCAGAGACTTGGTAAGGCTGAAGCAGTAGGTCCGGTAGTACAGGGTCTGAGTAAACCATTTTTTGATCTCAGCCGCGGATGCAGTATTAATGACATTGTAAACACATCTGCAATTGCCTGCCTGATGGGATCATAGCAGAAGCATTAAACCCATTCAGAAACCGCAGCGCGTAATTTTACCGCTGCGTTTTTTTATGCCAATATTCTGCCAAGATATCGGTCAACCCTGTAATATTCTGCTGATGCAATAAATAAAGGAAGAACCGAGCTCATGGCGAGCAGGAATACCTCACCTGTTGTATAACCCGCTAGGAAAACTACCACGGCAATTAAAAATGCAACTATTCCGCTGTAAAAATATACTTCTGAGAAACTTACGGTCAGCCAGCCAAGATACACTATCAAAATAAGCGCTGCAGGCAGAATGAAAACCATAGTGCCTGAGAAAAGACCAAGCGTATCAGTGAATATATTATTTCTGAAGATAACAAACCCTGATATGGTTGCAGCAGAACCTGTAACTAGTCCCTTCCAATCCATTCTTTTCATATTGAGCAGCATGAAGAATGATAAAATAATTCCCGTGAGGGTGGCGCTCAGAAACAGTGAAGAAAGGATCAGGATCGGATACTCAGTATATTTACTGACTGAATTCACGGCATGACTGTGTGCCCTTGCTGCTATTACTACTGCAAAAGAAGTAAGCAGTGTATAAAAGTATGTTATACCGGAATAATTGATCAGAAGCAGAACAGGAATCATCAATGAAACCCTGAGCGCATAATTTTTCTGATCATTTGTTGTTAGCCTGAGAAATAAGATCATAAGCGCGGCAGCAAGAAGTTTGTTCATCCGGTCACTAATCCCTGCCCTCATGAAATCATTATATATTTTTGTAATCACCCCTGCCTCTCTTCCTCCCGCCAGACTAAATAGAAAATCAAAAAGGAGAAACAGCAGAAGCGGAACGATAAGCTCAATAATATAATTTGAGCCCTCTTTTTTCTTTGTAAATTTTAAGCCGGCAGCCACACCCGCCGCACCTGTCAGTAAAATTGCTGCAGCTATTATGATTCCGCCTGTATCCGGTCCGTTCTCTGAATAGATTACAGAAATTGCAGCAAAAAGTAATATCACTAACATTACAGAAACGGAACTGTAATTGTGCAGTGAAATGAACTTAAGTTCAGAATGCATAGTTAATAACTAAAATAAGAGAGTGTTTTCATGAAAACAAGATTTACCTTATTCGCTTTATCCGCAGTTATGTTTCTTATTGTGCTTGTGGCATTTATGACTCCGCCGGAAGAAACAATATCTGAAAACAATAATAAAGACCTTCGGAAATCATCAGACGGAGTTAAAAACATGAATGCCAATATAAAAAATATATCGGTAAAAGATATTGACGGCAATATAGTTGCAATGTCTGAATATAACGGCAAAGTGCTCTTAATTGTCAATGTTGCCAGTAAGTGCGGATATACACCACAGTATGACGATCTTGAAGAGCTTTACAACATATACAAAGATCGTGGTTTTGAAATCCTCGCTTTCCCCTGTAATGATTTCGGGGGACAGGAGCCCGGTACTAACGAGCAAATAAAAGCGTTCTGCTCAACAAAATACAATATATCCTTCAGACTTTTTGACAAGGTTAAAGTACTGGGAGATGATAAACATCCGCTTTATAAAATTCTGACGGATAACCCTGTAACGGGATCATCTGATATAGGCTGGAATTTTGAAAAGTTTCTGATTGATCAGGAAGGAAATGTTGTAAAAAGGTATAAGAGCGGTGTAACCCCGCTTGATTCAAAACTTACAGGCGATATAGAAAATTTATTATTCAGCAGGTGAGTTTAACAGTTATAAGAGGAGAATCCTGCTGAGGATTCTCCCTTAAATATCAGAAAGCAGCCCTGCCATTTTCTATATCAGATAAAACATCCCTTTTAATAGTTTCCAGAGCTATTTTATTTATACTTAAAGTCCTGCTGATCTTTGCGAGCAGAGATACCTCAAAATCACTGAGATATGAGTCTGCATACATTAAATAGTAAAGACTCTTTGCCAGGTCATACTTCTCATCAAAAAAGAAATTTCTGTTTATAAATGCCAGTATATCTTCAATTTCCTTCTCATCATTGATTTTGGCATTTGAAAGCTCGATAAGTTCATCAACGCCTGATTCATCAAGCTTGAATGTGACGCTCATTATATCAATGATCTTCTGACGTTCATCAGAGGTGAATTTTTCATCACTTTTGGCCATAAGCAGCAAAATAGCACATGTTGAAAGTTCTATCTTCCTTTTATACTCTGGTGATGACCTGTCATTTCCAACCGGTTTAGCAGTGTTATTTTTTTTCAGGAAATTCAGCAATCCGGCCATAACTTTTCTTTCTTCTTAAGTATGTTTTAGCGGCGGAACCGGTCTTTCATAAAGAATTGTTAGATGCTTAAGAGAATCTGCCAGTTTAGAGGTAAGTTTATCCTCTGTGTAACGCCAGCTCCAGTTTCCGCCAAGTTTTCCGGGGAAATTCATACGTGCTTCGGTACCAAGTCTGAGAATATCCTGCATGGGGATCACTACCGTATCAGCCACAGATGCGTACGCTGCTTTAATAAGTGCTCCCACGATATCATCTCCGTGGTAGTTCAGATATTCACTTGCAAATTTATAAACATCAGTTCCGTCATGTTTTGCTTTGTCAAAAAAACCTTTTGTTGTATCATTATCATGAGAGCCGGTATATACACAGCAGTTATTGATAAAGTTATGAGGCAGAAATTTTTTCTCGCCCGCAGCACCGAATGCAAACTGGAGTATTTTCATTCCCGGGAACTCATAAGTATCTCTCAGCTCTTCAACCTCAGGAGTAATTACTCCCAGATCTTCAGCAATTATGGGGAGCTTACCCAGATATTTTTCAATTTTCGCAAACAGATCCATTCCCGGAGCTTTAACCCATTTTCCTGTCTGTGCGGTAGGGGCATTACCGGGAATTTCCCAGAAAGCCTCAAAACCTCTGAAATGATCTATTCTTATAATATCAACAATCCGGAGGAGAGAAGAAATTCTGTCTCTCCACCATTTATAATCGTCTTTTGCCATTTCATCCCATCTGTAGTGGGGATTTCCCCAGAGCTGTCCTGTCGGGCTGAAGTAATCAGGGGGAACACCGGCAACGGTCAACAGTTTACCATGTTTATCAACAGTAAAAAGTTTCTTGTTTGCCCAGAGATCGGCACTGTCATAGGCAATAAATATAGGCAGGTCACCAATAATTTTGATGCCTTTTTTGTTTACGTAATTTTTAAGAGCCATCCACTGACGGAAGAAACTGAACTGGAGAAATTTGTGGTATTCTATTCCGTCACTGAGTTTCTCACGCCACTCTTTAAGTTTTGACTTTCTGCAGAGAGCAATATCTTCATGCCATTTGGTCCATAGCTCACCTCCGTGGAAGTCTTTTGAAGCCATGAAAAGAGCATAATCTTCAAGCCATGCAGAATTGTCTTTGCAAAAAGAGTGAAACTCCTTCTGAAGATGTTTTCCTTCTTCTCCTCTGAACCTCTCAAAAGCAGTCCTGTAAAGAGAGAACTTGTAATTTATGACCGCACCATAATCGATAGTCTGCGGATCAAACCGCGGCACATCCATAATCTCAATTTCACTAAGAAGCTGATCTTTATAGAGTTCTTCGGGTGAAATAAGCAACGGATTACCCGCAAATGCAGAAAAGCACTGGTAAGGCGAGTCTCCGTATCCCGTGGGACCCAGCGGAAAAACCTGCCACAGCTTCTGTCCTGCATGCTCAAGGAAATCAGCAAATATATAAGCGCTTTGTCCCAGATCTCCTATGCCAAACCGGCCGGGCAGAGATGTGGGGTGTAATAATATTCCTGCAGCTCTTTCAAATTTCATGTTAATACCGTAAACACTTTTCTAAATTAGTAAATAAAAATAATTTCTTATTTGACAAGCATCATTTTACGTGACAGCATTCCGAAATCTGTTGTAAGCGTGTAAAAATAAATACCGCTTGGGAGATTTTCGGCATTGAATACTGCTGAATGAGTGCCTGCATCTTTTAGTCCGTTGTAAAGAGTTGCAACTTCTTTACCGATAACATTGGTTACTACCAGCTTTACGTTTGAAGCTTTTGGAAGTGAATAGCTGATCAGTGTTGAAGGGTTAAAAGGATTAGGATAATTCTGATTAAGTCTGAAATCAGCCACTGCGGAATTATTGTCTTTAACGTCAGTTCCGGGATCTAGCCAGAATTTATAAACGTGTTTTGAACCGCCATCGGCAACATAAGCATATTTACCGTCTCTCGTAAGAGCAACATCAGAAGGATTGCGCATCGGGGCGCCGTTAGGATCGGGATTGCTCATGCTGTACTGGCCGGGGAGTTCAACCACTTCCTGGGCAAAATTTACGAGTACTTCAAATGCTTTTACCCAGCGTCTTGTTGAGTCGGTTCCTGCTACCCAGAGTCTTCCGAGAGTATCTGCAGTAATACCGTAAGGAATTGCAGTATCAAATTCAAGATCTCTTACTGCATCTGATACTTTGGTTGACTGATAGGCAGATGGATTAAGCTGATCGCCGCCGGTCCAGATTCCTATACCACCGGTTACGTTTGCGGTTGTAAGTGAATTTCTGGATGTAAAGAAAGGTGTTTCGGGGTTTGTGTAGTCTGCACCCGGAATTGTTGCAACATCTCTTACCACGTCAAAGCCGCCTGTCTGAAGAGGACCTGGCCAAGGCGGATATGTTGTCATGGGTACCCATGAGCCTCTGGCCGGAGTACCAATTGAGGTGTTGAAATTATAGAATCTGATACTGCTGTTGAATGTAATGGCAGTCATCAGAATGCTGTCTCTGGTGAGAGCAATACCGTGAACATAGGTTCCGTATCCTGAACCGTTGATATTGAAGCCGAATTTTTCAACTTTATTGGTATCAGTATCAATATAAACATACTGAGATGACACAGTGGTGCTGAATCTCGGGAAAGGAATGTGAGCATTGACGTACAGATTATTGCCAAGAGCCCCGATACCTCTGATTGTACCAATATTGCCCAAGAGTGTATCTGAATCTCCGTTATTGTAATAGTCGATGAATTTGGTGAAAACGGTATCGCCCGGGTTCAGTACAAAGATCATATTTCGGGCATTAGAATTTGTCACTTTTGAAGAAGCGACAAATACTCTTCCGTCATCCATAACAGTAAGCAGATAAGGCTGAACATACAGGGTATCTTCTGCCGGGAAATACAGCATCTGTTTATATTTCCATGTTCCGCTCTGCTGGGCAAATGCCGCTATTGATGCAACTGCAAGCAGAATAATTGTAAGTTTTTTCATTTTTACCTCATATACAAATAATAGTTTATTTAGTCTTCAAATTTCCTGAAAACGATTGTAGTATTATGGCCACCAAAGCCAAAAACATTACTGATAGCTATCTTGATATCTTTATCTTTTGGCTTATTAAACGTGTAATCCAGATCGCACTCGGGATCAGGGGTTTCAAAATTTATTGTCGGTGGAATTTTGCCGTTTTTGAGGGCAAGAATTGAAGCGATGGCTTCAACTGCACCTGCTGCACCAAGCAGATGACCTGTCATGCTTTTGGTTGAAGAGCAGCTTAATTTATAAGCATGATCACCAAAAACTTTTTTAATTGCTTTTGTTTCAGCAATATCACCAAGATCAGTTGAGGTGCCGTGCATATTAATGTAATCAACTTCAGTAGTGCTGACACCCGCATTTTTAAGGGCTCGTCTCATAGCGAGTGAGGCGCCGTTTCCCTCAGGATCGGGAGCAGTTATGTGATAGGCATCTGCAGAAAGTCCGAACCCTGCCATTTCAGCATAAATTTTTGCGCCGCGCGCTTTTGCGTGCTCAAGTTCTTCCAGATAAAGCGCCCCAGCTCCTTCACCCATTACGAATCCGTCTCTGGTTGCATCAAAAGGCCTGGATGCTGTTTCGGGTGAATCATTCCTTGTTGAAAGGGCTCTGGCTGAGTTAAACCCGCCCATACCTATTTCACAAATACTGGCTTCGCTTCCGCCTGTAACCATTGCATCTGCCATTC
>CAYPMQ010000021.1:0-21276 GCA_964411625.1 uncultured Ignavibacteriaceae bacterium | reverse complement strand
ACTCTGTAAAGATAAACGCCGCTGGCAAGATTTATTCCGTTCATGATTACTGAGTATGTTCCTGCATTTTTGTATTCATTAAGAAGCTGTGCAATTTCTCTTCCTGTTACATCATAAACCGTAACTTTAACGTTGCCGGGTTCAGGAATTCCGAATCTGATAACTGTTTCAGGGTTGAACGGATTCGGGTAGTTCTGGCTGACAAAGAATTCAGTGGGTACCGATTCATTATTTTCAACAGATGAAACACCGTCTGCAACTCTGAAGCTTCCGAGAGTTGAATAGTATGAATAACCTCCCTCGTTATTCTTTGATCTGACTCTCCAGTAGTATGCAGTGTTTGGCACAAGACCGCTGACTGCCTGTGATTTACCGATAATATTCGGGATAACTGTTGAGTTTGTGAAATTGATATTGTCTGAATATTCAAGTTCATAAGTTGTACCTGCTGCCGGAGCTGCCGGGAGTGCCCATGCAATAACCGGTGAAGTTGTGGTAATTGCAACATTGTGCGGACCACCTACGATGGGCTGAACAGGGCCGAATGATCCTGGATTAACTGTAAAGCTTTCAGTTGAAGAATAGCTTGAATAAGTAAGTCCGCCGTAATGAGCTCTTACTTTCCAGTAATAGGTGGCTCCTTCAACAAGGGTAGGGGTTGTGTACCTGGTATCAGTTGTGTAAGCAGTTGTTGTTGCTGCGGGGAAGAATACATCTGAGTAACTGTAAACTATCTCATAACCTGCTATGCCTGTGTAAGGACCGTCAAACCACCAGCTTAACTGAGGAGTTGTTGTGTATATAACATCTCCGCCGATCGGATGACTGAGCATGGGGGTTCCGCCGATAGCAACACTGTAAACTGTGAATGAACCTTCAGCGTAAGGCGATGTTGTTGTACCATTTGTTGCGGCAACTGCCCAGTAGTAGGTTGTTCCTTCATTAAGAGCACCGGTAAATGTATAGAATGTGTTTGATGCTCCGGATACTGAAGCTCCTACAGGTTCTGCACTCCAGTTTGCTGAATTGCTTCCTGCTTTCCATTTCACAACGTAACCGGTTATTCCGAGTGATGAACCTTCAAGGTACCAGCTCAGAGTGGGAAGTGTTGTGTAAACTGTAGGGTTGCCGGTTGGCCAGTTAACAACAGGATAGCTATTATTAACGTTACCTGTAACGCTGAATGATGCGGTTGCAGACCAGCCGGAAACTGATGAACCGTTATCTGATCTTACTCTCCAGTAATAAGTCATACCCGGAGTGAGACCTGAGATAGCAGTGAACATATCTGCAACATCATCAATCTGTGTATATAAGCTGAATGTGCTATCTGTACCATACTGAATGTCATAAACCAGACCTGATCCCGAAGCACCGAGATACCAGTAAAAATGAGGTGATGTGGTGTAAATAACCAGATTATCTACAGGATATGACGGAGTGGGTACAACAACAGTGCCTGCACCGTTGGTAACAAATCCGTTTGAAGCCCAGTAAGTATAGGCAGATATCTGTTCATCTGCAGTTGCTCTTCTGTAAACGCTTCTTATTCTCCAGAAGTATGATGTTCCGGCATTAAGAGCAGAAGAAAGAGTATGGCTGAGGCCGGTAAGATTTGTTGCAGTGTAATCAGCAGCTGCTGATGTATCTGCTGCTACCTCAATATCAAAAGTCAGGTCTGTACCTGATCCCATAAGATACCAGTGAAGGCTAGGTGTGTTCGTGTAAACAGTTGCTCCTCCAACAGGCCATGAAGCATAAGGAACTGTTGCACCGCCTGCCGTAAAGAAATGCCGGGGGGCGGAATATGCCATTACCTTATTTGAAGCATTGTAAAGAACGGTTCTCCAATAATACTTGGTTCCGCCAACAAGACTGAAGGTCTGATTAAGTGAGCTGCTGGTGCCTGAGTAATTTGAGGTGAGCCAGTCGGTTCTAACGGGGGTAGTTAAAGATGCCTTTATCTGAACTTTAAACTGAAGCCCTGTTGTGGCTCCGTTTATTCCGTATGAAAAAATCTGATTTGTAAAGTTTGTAAGTGTATCGCCGTTCCCCGGGTTCCAGAGACTTACCGTTGTAACAGGATAAGTTGAGAAGTGCCAGATTGGTGATTTAACCGACGCTAAACCATCTTTTGCAACAAGCTGCCAGTAATAAGTTGTATTCTGGTTCAGCGGGAACGGGAAATTACCCGGAGTACCTTCATCTTCAGTATTCTCATCGTATGAAACAATTGTGCTGTTAGCCGGTATTGCCAGATCTGTAAAAAATACTCCTAAATCAAAAGCAGACTGTGAACTTCCTGCAGTTGAAATTCTGAGCTCATACCCGGATTCAAAATCAACATCATCCCATGTGAATGTTGGCTCAATTGTATGACCTGTCACACCATTATAGGGTGTATTGAGCACATCAAGAGGTGTATATATTACTCTTTCAGATGATTGAGTTTCATCACCGTCATTATTTGCAGCTACATCATCAACAAGAGCATTGATTGCCCAGTAATATTTTTTTGCGGGCAGAAGCGGAGATGAAGGTGCTAATAAAAGTGTTCCGGGGTTCACAGATGAGGTATTTTTGAGATCTGAACCTACGGTTAACCCCGGGTTAAGCCCCACAAGAAGACTGTACCTTAAATTATTATTATTTTCATCCATCGTCCATGTGAAAGACGGTGATAATGAAGTAACCTGTGTTTCATTTGCGGGAGATGCAAGCAATGGTGTTGTCATCAGAGTGGTGAAATCTGAAGTGATAACATCTGTTGCAAGAAGATCATCGGTAACAGTTAGTGTCAGGTGATACGTCTGATTGTATTCAAGCGTTGCAACTAAGGAATATGACAATGATGTACCGGTGTATGTATCAACCACAGTTCCTGCCGGACCACCCTCCCTTACTTCCAGGGAGTAATTGTAAGGTGCCGTACCTCCGGTTGCAGCATCCCATGTAACAGTAGGTGTAAGAGATACACCTGTCTGATTCAGGGTTGGTGATGTTATAGCACCTGCTGTCACCTGCGCGTTAACTTCAGCGAAAAGCAGGATTGCTATAAAAAATGCAATAAATATTCTTGTCATAAAACCGTCCTCTTTAAGAATTGAATATCAATAGGAGTGGATACTTTTTATTTTATCCAATAATAAGTAAAAATTAGTATTGTGTCAAGCACAAAATGGAAAATATATTAAGGTAAACGGCGTTTTAACGTCTTTTTAATAAAAAGACTGCGTTAAACGCAGAAACCTTAAAGGCTCATGATAAGTGCCTGCATTTTGCGTTAAGACATAAATCCAACGCTCATATGTAATTCCTGTTAAAATACTTATATTTACCTGTAAATAAAACATTCATTTTATGAATTCTTTATGAAAATTCTTTTCCCTAAAATAGTTGTTTTGATATTCCTGCTCTCTCCGGGTATCTGCCCTCAGTCAATTGAAGGATTCTGGAAAACATCTCTTATAATTCCCGGAGATACTCTTACCTTATACCTTGAAATAAAACTTTCAGCCGGCACCTCTGATGTCAGACTGACTGTTCCTGAACAGATGCTGTTTGATTACAAAGCGGCTAAGGTTTACTCTTCTTCAGATTCACTCAGTTTTGGTTTTACAGATTTGATGGCTGATATATATGGGAAGCCAAAGCTGACTAATGACACCCTTTATCTTGTTTTTAATCAGGGGATGTTTAAACAGCTTATCAGACTTACCGCTGCCGATACACCATTCTTTAAAGTTCGTCCGCAGAGACCCGTTCCGCCATTCCCCTATTCATCTGAAAATGTTAAGGTTGAGAATAAGTCGGCAGCAATTCATCTTGCCGGAACTCTCACTATTCCTCACGGTAAATCAAAACCGCCTGCTGTAATACTTGTAAGCGGTTCAGGAGCTCAAAACCGGGACATGGATATAATGGGACACAGCTATTTTTATGTGCTTGCTCATTTCCTGTCCGGAAACGGAATTGCAGTTCTCAGGTGTGATGACAGAGGCACTGCAGAATCAGAAGGTGATTTTGAAAAAGCAACAACTGCAGATTTTGCATCAGATGTTTCTGCACAAACCGATTTTCTTATTAATCATCCTGCCGGTTTCGATAAGGATAAAATCGGTGTGATCGGAATCAGTGAAGGCGGAATGATAGCTCCTCTTGCTGCACTTCAGAATATTGGCATTCAATTCATCATACTTCTGTCTGCACCCGGGGTTACGGGAGGTGAGATTATTACAAGCCAGTCGCATATAATAAATACTCTTATGGGTGAAGAACCGGTAAAAGTTGCAACTATTGACTGTATCACAGCAGGAGTGATTGAACATATACAGAAAACTGAAAGTGATCCGTCTCTGCCAAAAAGTATCGGCAGAATTTATGATGACTGCCTTGAAATTTCAGAATTAACCGATAAGAAAAAGTTCAGGACCGATCCTAAGACAAACAGAAAAGTTTTTACAGGTACATTCTCTTCAGTTTGGATGCAGTATTTTATAAGGCTGAACCCCGAAAATTATCTTCCGAAATTAAAAATCCCGATGCTCGCCATAAATGGCACACTCGATCTTCAGGTTCCCGTTAGTGTAAATCAGAAAAAGCTGGAAGAGCTGATTAAAATGGCCGGAAATCCGAAGAATGAAACCGTGGTATTTGAAGGGCTGAACCATCTGCTTCAGAAAGCAGAGAAAGGACTGATTTCGGAATATCCCGAAATAAGCACAACAATTGAACAGAACGTGCTTGATAAAATACTGGAATGGATTGGCAAGCTTTAAGTCAGGGCTGATGATTATTGTTTCATTCCTGTAACAAAACTGTCTGAATTAAATTGGATGGCACGCGGGCTTTATAAGAACGGATCATAACAGATTTTTAAGATTGTTAACGTGATAAAAGTTATTTAATATTAAAAGATATCATGAGGCTGTCAGGAGCTATAAACCTGACAGCCTGGAAATCATTTAAGTAATTTAAAGGATGAAAAGAAACCGGATATTTTCTCTTTGTTTGAATTGTAACCACCCTCTGTAAAAGTAGCAAGCAGCTGATACATTTTACTGCCTGCAAGAAAAAATCTGCCTGAAACAATCACATTTCCGCCGTTGAGTTTCGAAGTCAGCTGAAACTCAAGTCCCGGGTAAGAACCGAGAGTAATATCATTTCTCATCGTCAGACTGCTGTTTTCAAAATCCGACATTGCAGATGTCAGACTTTCATCTAGAACCGCCTGTTCTCTGCCCTTGAGATTAAATCCTTTAGGATATTCGGATACACCGATATAATAAATACCATCACTCACTTCCGAGCTGAAATTAATCAGTTTCACTGTTCCGGCATCAGTAGGGATATCATTAGTTGTAAGAGTGGGCTTACCGGGGAATGATGCTGAAAAATTAGCCGCGTCATTTTTGTAAGTCACAAAATTCTGTGAAAATAACGGGGCTGCTGTTATCGCAAAGAAAATAAAAGTTCTGATAAAACTTTTAATCATTTTTGAACCTCCTGATTCATATCTGGTTATTTAACCTTAAATAATTCTGTAAGTTCCCTTAAATAAGGAGATCAGATTAATTTTTTTCTCTCTCAGATATTTTTGTTTCCGCAGAAATTCATCTGAATCAACAAATATTGTTTTGACTATTTTATTCTGGATTGTGTTCTTCCTCCCCGAAGCCTGGGAAATACCTGAGACCCAGCCCTCAATCCAGTTCCTGATTTCTTCTTTTGTCTTATCATCTGTGTTAACTGAAATCATCAGATTGATTACCTTCCGGGAATCTTTCTCAGCGATAGTCTCAAAATAAACTACTTCCTCAATGGCAAATCCCGCTTTATTAACATCAGAACACATTTTTTCAAAAAGTTCGATTTCATTAAGTGCGTTTTTTTCAGACTGGAGGAACTGATGAATCTGTGATTCACCGCCTTCAGTGCTTTCACTTTCATGGGGTCTGATTACTGCAAGAGCTATCTCTTCATCTGCATTTACATAAACCTTCAGATATTCTCCTCCTGATACCGATAAAACATCAATAACCCTGACAACTTCTGAAAGGTCTGAATAATCAGGAAGCAGCTCTTCAAGCTTGTTAGGGCTTCCTTTTAGAAAATCCTCATTGAATATGGTTCCGGCATCATCAGGGAACAAAGGCAGATAACGAATGTTTGCTTCAACCATATCCTGGAAAAAATGAGTGCCGAATGAAAGATCGGGTTTATAATTACCCTGCTGTTTTGCAATCTCAATCAGCAGTGAAGTATTGTTAATCTGTGAATATGTTACACTCACACCAAGTTTAATATCACCTCTGCTTCCCCACCTCCCGGGACCCATGAGAATAAATTTACGCCGCGGCAGAATTTTATTCAGTCTGCCTACAACAGTTCCGACTTCAAGCATCAGCTCTCTTGTGGGAAGTTCGGCGTATTTAACAGGATCTACATAAACTATGTGGCTTGCTTCAGGAACCCTTCCGTTTGAAATAAACTTATGAGCCGAAAATACAATCTTTGACGGATTAATATCAGATGGAATCTTGTCTGCAGTGTTCTGCCTTGTATAGCTTTGGGGTCTGCACTGCAGAAGATAAAGATCTTTTCCGTCTGATGCGAACTCGATATCAACGGGAGTGTTAAATTTTTCCTGAAGTATTTTGAGTATCATATACATCTTCTGAACAAAATCGGACTTATTTATCGCACCGTCAAAAGTCACAACGTATTCATTCTGTTTAAAGTCGAGATCAAATTTTGAGGGACGCCTCAGCATATTACCCTGAATCTCTGATATTATATTTTCTATACCCGGATAATTATGACCCGCCGCTGCAAGCAAATCTGCAAGATCTATTGTCTCAAAAGTGTTTGACTTCAGATTAATTACATCAAGCTTTTTAGGTGAGTATCTGATTGTCTCACTCATCGTGACATTAACTCTCAGGTTTGGCTGTCCGGGTGCCAGAAGTATTGGATAATCATCACTCACTCTGTCAACTGCTCTGGTACCAAGACCCGGAACCATTCTGACCAGACCGTCTTCCCTCTTAATTCTTGGCGACCATCTGAATTCATTATTGCTGAATGCGACTCCCGCAAAAGTCGGCATATAATAATCACCCACCCTGGCACCGACAACTTCCATGATCATGATACCCATTTCCTCATGGAAATCAAGCAGTTCGCGTTCTGCTCTGTACTCAATTGGATCAGGTCCGAAAGTTGAAGCATATACCTCTGCAATTGCGTCAAGAAGTGCGGAAAGTCTTTCAGCTTTCGTACCCTGATTTGCAAGGAACAGTGATTTATACTTGCCTGAAAAAGCTGCTCCAAGCTGATCTTCAAGAAGACTGGAGCTTCTTACAACTATCGGTTTATCTCCCAGATCATCAAGTGCCATTGAGAGACCTTTTACAATGTCAGGCGGGAACTGTGAGTTCTTGAACATCTGAACCACGTGAGGATATTCCATCCTGATCTCATCCATGTCTTTATACTTCTGTTCAAATACCTCATCAAGATTATTGTACTGAATAAACGCAAGAACGCAGTCAGAGGTAACGTACCAGGTCTTGGGTATCTTGACTTCAAACGGGAGCTCTTCACGGTCATGGCTTACTCTCAGTATGTTACTTGCAAGGAAGAGTCCTGAACTTTTGCCGCCCAGTTTACCATGGGATCCCGGCAGAAAGATCATTTTATCAATCAGGTAATAAAAATCAGTAAGCTTTACATACTCTTTTGCAAGTTTGATAAAATCAAGGTCCTCCGAAAATATCCTTCTGAGCAGAGATACTCTCAAACCCTTTATTGTCGATATTGACATCTCAATTTTTTCAGGAGCCATGTGGAAAAATTTTCGAATGGCATCACTTATATCTGCAAGTGAACTTCCCTGCAGCTCAAGAGTTTTTACAAGCTCACTTGTCTTATCATTCTGAATCCATTTAGTTACTTTAGCCAGAATCTCATGATCATTATAGGTCTGATACGTAAGATTTATAATGCTTGTCACAAAATGGTCAAAATTTTCAATTTTTGTCTTTTTTAATGGTCTGTTTTCATCTTCAGTATTTACATCATCGTCGGCTGAATAATCTACACCTGACTGCCTTAAAAGTTCATCTGCGCCCTCAACGTTTTTCCAGCATAACTGATGAAGAAGTTTTCGCAGAATCCTCATAAAAAGATTCGGGTCTGTTTTTCTGAGAATATCAAGAACTATACGCCATTCCGTAACTTTGGCGTATCCCGCCATTCCCCTCGTCTTCTGAAACTCATCAACAACAGACTGAAGATTCATTCGGTTAATATATGATGAAACTCTGTCAGAGATGCTTTTAAGCAGCCTGTGTTCCTCCCTGAGGAATACTTTGTCTTCCCCTCCTTGATGACTTTCATCGGAGACATAGGTTACTGATATACTCCCGACTTCATTTTCATTAAGCATCAGCGGTATAGAAACAGTGGAATAGCTTTCTTCGTAACCATCGGTAGAATAAACATTATCAAGATATTTAATCTTTGCCTTACAGAAATGGGGATGCTGCCAGCCGCTCGGAATAATTTCTGCGATACGCTGGAGTGTCTCATTAAAAGAAAGCCGTTTATCATTTATTGTCTGTTCAATTGAATAAATGCAGTTTAATTCCTTAGTTCTTTCCTGCAGTTCAAGCGTTAGTTTTTCAAGGGATTGATGATTAACCATGAAGCATAATATTTTTTTGTGAGAAAGAAAGTTAAGAAATAGTTGAAAATTAGCCAATAAAAGAATCAGAACTAAGAGGTTCAATTCTGTAATGTTATCTTTTCCGGGCTGAAATCCGAGGGTCTTTTTTGCTTTATGCGCTGTTTGAGATGAACGGCAGCTTTTGTGTATCCCCCATTAGTTCCGTCAATAAGATGGAAGTGTTCTTTTTCATACTTGCTTACAATACAGGTTAGCTGACTTGAATCAGATTTTGAGAGTCCATAGAAAATCTCCCCTCGGTTATATTTATCATCAAGCATTTCTTCAATTCTTCTGCATTCATCATCAGTGCAGCTGATTACAGTTCTTATCATATCGTCAAACTTGAGGTAATCTGTATGCAGAATTAGATCATCTTTATAATTTCCCCAATTTGTTTCTGATGTTTTTATTTTTAATGACATCATTATCTTTCCCAGAAATACTTCCCTGAGTACTGAGATCAGATATATAATCTTGATTACAGTCCCTTTGCCTGCCTTTCTGATTTTTGATTCAATGTAAAGTTTACGGAGTCCTGATATAAATCTCAGATTTCTTTTTATAACCGGATGATTGTCTTTAAGATCACCTGAAATAAGACTGATATTTCTTATGATATCTTCATAAATTCTGTTTGATTCAACGGCACTCCCTGAGGCGGATTTAACCAGAAGACTAAGAATTTTCCCTTTAGGTGCTTTAACAATATCCCAGCGGCATTCAAGTCCGGTAATGTCAGCATCCTCCATTCGTCCTGAATCCTCAACCTCGTAATATTTTCCTTCATTTTCGTCTTTCAGGAGTTTTTCTGCATATTCAATTCCACCCCCTTGAAAAAGGGCCTGCTCAAAGTTATCAGAGTATCTGAGCTTGCTGACCAGCAGATTGTACCCATCATCTCTTATCTTCCTTACCGGCACTACTCCGGCCCTGAGAACCAGATTAAACTCAATCCGTGCCATTGTCTTAAGAGCAGAAAGTGCTTTTTTTACTTCAGTTTCATACTCAGAGTGGATGCAAAGCGAAGTGCCGTCACCTCCGAAAACAAATGGAAATTTTTCCTGGCCGGTTGCATTCTTAACTGCCGCTATAACGGAAGCACTAATACTGTTAACGGTTTTATATTTCCCCGCCTCTATGGCTCCTGTGGAATCCTTGATATCGGTGACCACCACAAGCCAGTCATCAGGCATTTCAGAGTACACCGCAGAATCAGTTATTTCTTCAAAATTATTAACCGATGGAATATGATAGTAAAATCTTTCCGTACTCAATTCTTCTTTCAGTCTTCTGATAAATTTCTTTAATAGTAACATGGAATCTTAGTGAGGAATTCAACCGTATTGTGACTGAAGATTCATTTTTCTGTGATCTCAAATACAAAGACTGTTGTTTTTTCACTTAATCATCAAAAGAAGAGATGGGTAAGTAACTGATGTTCTTATTCATTACCTTTTTACTGAAAATACCTGATTCCGTATAAAATCAACCGGATTTACACGAACTCAAATCATTAAAATTACCTATTCACAGTACTTCACACAAGAATTAACAGACACAAACTGAAGTGAAAAATTTCTCATGCAAAGTCATAAAGAGCACTTTTGACGATTAAATAATGAGGGGAGTATAAAAACAGGCTGCCATAAGACAGCCTGTACAACTTATTTATGTTCAGTTCAGTATTTCATACCCAGCCGCGGTCTTTGCAGGCTCTGGCAACACGCTGAATAGAAATTACATAAGCAGCATCTCTCATATAAAGATTTTTCTTCTTTGCGAGCTCCGAAACTGCCCGGAATGCATCAGTCATCTTTGAATCAAGTTTTTCAAGAACTTCTTCTCTAGTCCAGAAATAGTTCATGTTGCACTGTACCTGTTCAAAATAGCTGCATGTTACACCGCCGGCATTGGCAAGGAAGTCGGGTATAACAAAGATTCCTCTTTCTTCAAGAACTTTATCAGCTTCTGGGGTTGTGGGTCCGTTAGCACCTTCTGCGATGAACTTAACTCTAGAGCTGATTTTGGTTACATTATCGCCCCTTACCTGATTTTCAAGTGCTGCAGGGATCAGAATATCAACATCCTGTGAAATCCAGTCTTCACCGGGAAGTATTTCATATCCCATCGTTTTAGCTTTTTCTTTGTCAATTGTTCCGAATTTATCTGTAATACCAATTAACTCTTCAAAAGTGATACCCGATGTTTTTCTGAAAGTATATGACTTCTGATCGGGTTCATCCCAGCATGAAACTGCGATTACTTTACCGCCAAGCCGGGTGTAAAGCTGAATGGCATACTGAGATACGTTACCGAAACCCTGGCATGCGGCTGTTGTTTTTGTTATATCAACATTATGTTCTTTCAGGGCTTCTCTGAGTGTATAAATCACACCATAACCTGTTGCTTCGGTTCTTCCCAATGAACCACCCATTCCAACCGGTTTGCCTGTGATAAATCCGGGATATTTTGCGCCCCTTATTGTTTCAAATTCATCAAGCATCCATAACATGTGCTGTGGGTTGGTCATAACATCGGGAGCCGGAACATCGTTGATAGGACCGACATTTTTTGCTACCTGTCTTACCCAACCGCGGCAGATTGCTTCTTGTTCCCTCAGCGAAAGATTATGGGGGTTGCAGACAACTCCACCCTTGCTACCGCCTAGCGGTATATCAACAACTGCGCATTTCCATGTCATCCATGTTGCGAGTGCTTTTACTGTGTCAACGGTTTCCTGGGGGTGAAAACGGATACCGCCTTTGCCCGGTCCTCTTGCATCGTTATGTTGTACTCTGAAACCTCTGAAAACTTTTGTCGAACCGTCATCCATCTTTACCGGGATTGAAAAATGATATTCCCTGATGGGATTTCTTAATAATTCTCTTGTTCCTTCGTCAAGATCGAGAAGATCTGCTACTTTATCAAACTGGGCCTGAGCCATGTGAAAGGGATTGAAACCGGCCTGTGCCATAATTACCTCCGCCTAAGCGCGCTTATAATTTGTTTTATTATTTTTGATAGACAATTAAATCAGATTAATAAAAATCTGTGTATGAAACTTAAGTAAGATTTGCTGAATAACAAAAATCAGTGAAAGTAACGATGTTGTTTAATTGAATTAAAGTCATTTTGTCTGAATTTTTTTTTGCGGTCTGATTTCAGATACTACCTGCTCCCGTTTCATATTATCGGTGTCAGTTGTTATATTAAACTTCATCATTCAGGAGTTAATTATGAAGACATGGCTGTTAATTATTGGTTCTTTAATCTCATCCCCTCTTTTTCCTCAGTGGACTATTCAGAATCCTCACCCGACACCAAATAACTTATATATAGGTTCGGCACCTTCACTGAATAAATACGTCACCATAACCGATATTGGTGAGTTTGTAAAAACTACCGACGGCGGAGCTACATGGAGCGTATCACGAATAGGCGGTGACGGTATATACAGAAGCGCATTTTTTCTTAATGATGATCTTGGCTGGGCTGCAGGAGCACTTAACGGAAAGTTTCACAGGACAACCAACGGAGGAGAATCATGGATCCCCGTTACAAATGCTCCCGATACTACAAAGTATGATATATTTTTCAGTGACCAGAACACCGGCTGGTCTGTAGGGTTCAACGGATTTATTATCAAAACTACCGATGGAGGTGATAGCTGGTTTTCTCAGTCAAATACCGCCTTAACAACCCGGACATTATACGGCGTAAGGGCTTTCGGGACACAGAATGTTCTTGTTTCAGGCAGTACGGATGCCCTTCTGAGATCAACCGACGGAGGTAATTCCTGGTCACTCATACCACCTGTGTTTGGTACTGCAACTAACTATCGCGGTATAACTTATGTTCCCGGTACGAATGGCCAGACAGCTTTTGTGGTTGGAGACAGAAACAGAATAGCAAAAACAACAGATGGCGGCGCCACCTGGTCATCAGCATTTCAGGGAACCGGAACCACTCAGTTGTGGTCAGTTAATTTCAACAGCAGCGGCGTGGGACTCGCAAGCGGAGATGCCACAACTCTTTACCGCACAACCGATTTCGGTGCAACGTGGAGTCAGATCACACTTCCCCCCACTGGAGTTTCACTGTCATCCGTAAGATTTGCCAATGAAAACATAGTTTATCTTTCCGGCGGCAGAGGTTATTTCTTCAAATCAACAGATGCAGGTGCCACCTGGCAGCAACTGGGATACAGATTTACGACGGGAACCCTCAATACGGTAGGATTCAGCGGTAACACAGGATATGTGGCGGGTCTTTCAGGATATATCGCAAAATCGACTGACGGTGGTTATACATTCTCCCCTCTCACAACTAATTTCACACAGGAAATTTATGAAATCAGGGTGGTTAATCCCAACGTTGTATTTGCATCAGCCAAGCAGGGTAACGTTATAAAAACCACTGACGGCGGAGCTAACTGGATAATAACTCCAACGGGGTTAGGCACAAGTATTGAACTGGTCGGGATGGACGCCGTTGACGAGAATTTTGCGGTGGCAGTTGGTACTAACGGTACAGTTATCAAAACAACTAACGGCGGTGCAAGCTGGGTATCTGTTCCCGTAACAGGAAGCACTTCCCTGCTTTGGGATACTGATTTTGTTGACTCCCTTTATGGATGGGTCTGCGGAACGGGGCAGAGAATTTACAGAACCACTGACGGAGGACTGACCTGGACGGAGCAGGCTGCTATCGGAGGACTCGGATTTTATGGTATCGCTTTCATCAACAGAACCAACGGCATTGCCTCAGGTACGGGCGGAGAAACGTACTATACCTTTGACGGCGGCCAGACGTGGAACATTGCGGCAACAAATCCCGCAAGCACAATCTGGAGTGTTGATTACAAAATAACGCCTCAGGATACTTTTGCTCTGGCCACGGGTTCTTCAGGATATGTTTACAGATCCGATGACAGTGGTAAAAACTGGGTTCGTTATGACCGCAGAACAATTAACACAATGGAAGATGTATTTATTCTTGATGCTTCAAAGGCATGGGCAACAGGTAACGGCGGAGTAATTGTCCATTTTTATGATCCCAATGTTGTACCTGTTGAGCTTTCATCATTCAGTGCTGCCGCAGGTGCCGAAGGCATTATACTAAGCTGGACAACTGCTTCAGAAACAAACAATTACGGATTCGAACTTGAGAGGAAATCCCATTCAGATAAGGATTACCAGTTAATTACTTTTATACCCGGTAAGGTAAACTCATCTGTTACAAGCATTTACACATTCACAGATGATCCGGCTTCTGCCGGCAGATACTCCTACAGATTAAAACAGACAGATCTGGACGGTTCATATAAATACTATAATCTTGGTTATGAAATTGATTTCGCCGGAGCTTTTACTTACAGCCTGGGCAATAACTACCCAAATCCGTTTAATCCGCTGACAACATTGAAATATTCTCTCGGGGCTGCAGGGTTTGTGAGAATATCACTTTACTCTGCAACGGGTGAACTCGTAAAAACTTTGTTCAGCGGAGTACGTGAGGCCGGTAATTATCAGCTTACAATAGACGGTTCCTCTTTGGGATCGGGAATATACTTTGTTAACATGGAGGCGGGAGATTTCAGGCGGAGTGTTAAAATAAATCTGCTTAAGTAATTTAATCAAAGTAATTAAGCTCTGTTTATGCAGATCAAAAAATGAGGCTGTATCCAGCCTCTTTTTATTTTAGGTATCTGAAAGCCTTTTTGGCAATATCTTTCCGGTAGTAGATATTATCAAAACAGACAAGGTTCATATCTTCGTAACATTTTGAAACTGCATCTCTGAGATCACCATTTTCACTTATGGTTGTCATGGCAAAAACTCTTCCGCCCGAAGAAATAATTGTGTCACCGGCAAGAGCAGTGCCCGCGTGGAATACAATTGAATTTTCCGATATTCCGTCGAGTCCCTTTATACTGAAGCCTTTCTTAAAACTCCATGGGTAGCCAGAGGAGGCCGCTATAACACAAACTGCCGCACGCTTAAGATGTTTTACCGCAGTTTTATTTACATTCCCTGAAGCAGCACTGTATAACAGTTTAAGAAGGCTTCCCTCAAGTACGGCAAGGACAACCTGAGTTTCCGGATCACCGAACCTGCAATTAAATTCCACAACCCTGGGTCCTGACTCTGTCAGCATAAGCCCGCAATAGAGACAGCCGGTGAAAGGTACCGAATCTGCAGCCATACCTCTGATCATAGGCCTTATAATTTCATTTTCAATATGGAGCATGAGTTCTTTATCAACTTGCGGAGCAGGAGCGTATGCTCCCATGCCTCCTGTATTATCACCCGTATCCCCGTCACCTATTCGTTTATGATCCTGGGCAGGCGGAAGAATCACGTAATCTTTTCCGTCCGAAACGGCAAAAACGCTTATTTCCTCCCCTTCCATAAATTCTTCAACCAGCACCCTGTTACCTGAATCTCCGAAAATTCTGTCCTCAAAAATCAGACGAAGAGCTTTTACGGTCTCCTCCGGCTGATGGCATACAAATACGCCTTTACCCGCTGCAAGACCATCCGCTTTTATAACGAGAGGAAGTCCGTGATTATTTACATATTCCTTGCATTCTGCATATTCTGCTGAGGTAAATTCTTTATAAGCTGCAGTCGGAACTCCGTATTTTGACATAAGTGATTTGGCGAAACTCTTTTCAGATTCTATCCTAGCGGCTTCTGCTGAAGGTCCGAATACCGTTATACCATTCTCACGGAGTAAATCTGCAAGTCCGTTTACAAGAGGTTCCTCAGGCCCGATTACAACAAAACCAATCTGCTCCCCTTTGAGAAACTCAATCAGAAGTCCCGTATCTTTAGGATTGATATTGACATTGATCCCGGCATTAACGGTACCGCCGTTCCCGGGTATAAAATAGACGGCTTCATTAAGCGGATCGCGGCTGATAAAGTATCCGAGAGCATGCTCCCTGCCGCCGCTACCTATTATGGCAGTTTTCATTCTTTCACCTTAAGGAGGAACTGGAATTCAACGAGTAATTTTTTTGTAAGATCATCACGCCTGAATTTCTCTACATAATCATCAGAGGGCACGGGAAGCGCACCGTTTTTATAATCTCCGTAAGCCTTTATTATGGCATCCTTTATCTGATCAGTATTATCAGGGTCTGTGATGTATGAAGCTCCGTACTCTTTAGCATACATTTTCAGTGCTCCTTCTGGTAATGATGCAAGTATTGGTTTCTTCGTGCCGAAATACTCGAACAATTTGCCTGACGAGATAGTGTCTGCATTTTTACCTTTTCCAACCATGAACCACAGCAGATCTGCCGCCATTACCTTTTTAAGTGCATCATCATGGCTCAGGTAGCCATGATCAACAACCCAGTTCTGCAGATTAAGTTTCCTCACGAATCTGTGATTTTCTTTTCTAAAGAATCCTGCAAAATGCAGTTCTATATCTGATGCAATGTCAGGACGTTCCTTCACAAGCTTTTTGAAGGCAAGGAGAAAATATTTTGGCGTGATATATTCATAAAATATGCCTGAATACATGATCACCATTTTTTTAGTCAGTTTGGGGTACCCAGATGCTTTTTCGATGTCCTCAATATCAAAACCATGGGGAACGATCAGTATGTCATCAAACTTCAGAAAGGGATAAACCTCTTTAAGTTTCTCCTTGATGCGTCTGTTGGTTACAGTGACCTTATTCACTTCTTTTAATGCCGCATATTCCATTGACTTGATCAGCACCTTGTGCAGAGGAGTCGGGTAAACAGCAAAATGATTGCCAAACCACAGATCCCGATAGTCAACTACAAGAGGGATTTTAAACTTTTTTTTAAGTTTCACGGCAAACGGCACCGATGAGAACGGAGGCCCTGTGACAAAAATCAGATCAAATTTTTCCTTCTCCAGAAGTTTTGAAGCCTCCTTAAACGCAGCTTTGCCCCATGACCATTTGTTGTCGGGAATATAAAAGAGAGACGAAAAGAATTTCAGAACTTTTCTGAACCACTCGGGCGGTATCGAAACAATTTTTTTTTTGCCAAGAAGGGAGTTTATTTCTCTGCCGTTCACCCTGACAACAGAAATTGCAGGGTCTGAGAGATCTTTATTCAATTGATCATCATAAGCATAATATGCAATATCGCCGCTAGTAATTACCGTGGGTGCCCAACCGTTCTTCGGCATGTATTTGACGAACTTAAGTGTTCGCTGAACACCGCTGAGACCTTTCGGCGGGAAATAATAAGAAATTACTAAAACCTTAAACATATCAGAACCGTGTTAAATTCTCGCATCCTTCTGAACCAACCAGAAAGTTATCTTCAATTCTTATGCCGTATCTGCCCGGGAAATAAACCGCAGGTTCAATTGCAAGAAGCTGACCTTCTGTTATAATTCCCGGTGAATCCGTGCCGATTCTCGGATGTATATGAATATCATACCCCACTCCATGCCCAAGGGCATGAGGAAAAAACATATCAAGTCCGGTTTCAAAATACTTATCCCTGATAAGTTTATCTGCTTCTCCTCCCGTCATACCGGGTACAATCAGTTCACCGGCTTCAACAAGCATATCAAGCACAAAATCATACAGGGAGTCAAATTCTTTGTGGTAACCATCTTCGGGGGTGAGCATCCTCGTAATATCACAGCAGACCCCGTTAACGGAGCAGCCAAGATCTACTAAAAGGACATCATTTTTACGGACTTTCGTATTCCCCGATTTGTGATGTGGGTTGGCTGAATTCTTCCCTGTTGCAACAATAGGGTCAAATGAAAGTTCATCAGCACCGCCTTCATAAAGAAGTTCTATTATTCTGCCTTTGATCCATCTTTCACTTTTCCCGATCAGCTCTTCAGAACCGATTTTAAGAACGGTCTTTTTGACGATATCAGAACTTTTTTTATGCCATCTGAGAGCTTCGGCATCCATAACTGATGAAACCGAATTCACGGAATCATCAATCTGAACAAACTCTTTTCCGGGGAAAAGGTCCCTTAGCGTCATATATTTCGATATATCCGTGCTGCTGAATTCAAGTCCCGTTTTGGGTTCAGTTCCGGTTAAAAGCTTTTTAAACTCCTGCTTAAGTTCCCCCTTTCTTATTACGGGTTCAAAAGGCCCGTCATAACCCGAAAGGACCCCTGCATACCTGCCGTCACTCAGAAGGAAGTTCTGATCCCCGGTGATGATCAGCAGCGCATCAGACCCCATGAACCCGGAGAAATATCTGACTGCATTTTTTGACGTCAGCACTGCCGAACTGATTCCGGACAAATTCAGTTTCTCAGAAAGACGCCGTACTCTGTTTGTTAAATAATCCGTATTAATTCCTTGTTATATAATATTTTAGATTAACTCTTCTGATAATTGGGAGCCTCTTTTGTGATAGTCACATCATGAGGATGACTCTCTCTTAAACCCGCACTCGTGATCTTAATGAATTTAGCATTTTTAAGATCATCTATCGTTTTTGATCCCGTATAGCCCATGGCTGCCCTAAGCCCGCCCACAAGCTGGTAAACAATATCTGAAAGCTGACCTTTATAAGGCACTCTTCCTTCAATACCCTCGGGCACGAGTTTTTTGATATCGTCTTCCGCATCCTGGAAGTATCTGTCTTTGCTGCCTTCCTTCATTGCCTCAAGCGAACCCATTCCCCGGTACATTTTGAAGCTTCTTCCTTCGTAAAGGACTTTCTCACCCGGACTTTCATCAACTCCTGCAAATAACCCGCCAATCATAACTGAATCGGCTCCTGCGGCAATTGCTTTCGCAATATCTCCCGAGTATTTAATACCGCCGTCTGCGATCACCGGAATATTTTTATCCTTAAGAGCCCTGTAAACTTCCATGATTGCCGAAATCTGCGGCACGCCGATACCGGCAATAATTCTGGTGGTGCAAATTGAACCTGGTCCTATGCCGACTTTCACAGCATCAACACCAAGTTCGGCAAGATCTATTGCGGCTTCATAAGTGCCTATATTTCCGGCAATAAGCTGTATGTCCTTATACCTTTTTCTTACTTCCTTAATTGTCTTCATGACCCCCATGGAGTGCCCGTGTGCAGTGTCAATAATGATAACGTCCGCACCGTATTTTATCAGCTCACCAACCCGGTCAGAAGTGTCTTTTGTTACTCCGACCGCAGCCCCTACGCGAAGCCTTCCGTGCTCATCCTTACAGGCTGAAGGGTATCTTTTCTTTTTCTGAATATCCTTAAAAGTTATAAGACCCTTAAGAACCCCTTTTTTATCAACTACAGGAAGCTTTTCTATTCTGTGCTGCTGCAGAAGAATTTCTGCCTTCTTGAGATCGGTACCAACAGTTTCTGTAACGAGGTTTTCTGATGTCATAAACTCTTTGATCGGAGCAGCAGTATTGTGAACAAACCGGAGGTCACGGTTAGTCAGAATCCCGACAAGTCTTCCTTCTCCGTCAACTATCGGGATTCCCGAAATGGAAAACTTTTTCATAAGATTCAGTGCATCTGCTATTGTATGTTCGGCCGTGAGTGTTTCAGGGTGCATTATCATTCCGCTTTCGGAACGTTTTACCTTGTCAACCTCCTCGCACTGCCTTTCAATCGGCATATTTTTGTGAAGAATTCCTATTCCCCCTTCCCTTGCAATTGCAATCGCCATTGCTGATTCCGTAACCGTATCCATAGCGGCGGAGAGAAACGGAATATTAAGGTTTATCCCCCTGCTGAGTTTTGTGGTTATATCCACCTCTCTTGGGAGCACCTCAGATCTTTCGGGAAGAATTAAAATATCATCAAAGGTCAGGCCTTCATAAGCAAATTTACTGTTATCCATTCTGATTCCTTCTTTCAGATACAAAAAAACCGTCCGGGGTACGGACGGTCTTTTTTTAGTTAAATGCCGGTAATCCCGTTATATCTTCACCCACAATGAGGGTGTGCATCTCATGCGTTCCCTCGTAAGTCTTTACAGATTCAAGATTTGCAGCATGTCTCATAACCGGGTATTCATCAAGTATGCCGTTAGCGCCATGAATTTCTCTGGCCACTCTTGCAATATTAAGAGCTATATCGCAGTTGTTTCTTTTTGCCATTGATACCTGCTGAAATCTTAACTGACCGCTGTCTTTAAGACGTCCGAGCTGCAGGTTCATAAGCTGGGATTTAGTTATTTCTGTAACCATATAAACAAGTTTTTGCTGTGTAAGCTGAAAGCCCGCAATCGGTTTTCCGAACTGAACTCTTGACTGAGCATAGGTGAGTGAGCTGTGATAACATGCCATCATTGAACCGACCACACCCCATGCAATGCCATATCTTGCCTGATTAAGGCACATCAGAGGACTCTTGAGTCCGTCTGAATTCGGGAGCAGGTTGCTTTCGGGAACAAACACATTATCAAATACGAGTTCTGATGTTACCGAGGCTCTGAGTGAGTGTTTGCCTTTCATCTCGGGAGCGGTAAAACCTTTCATCCCCTTCTCAACCAGGAAACCTTTTACTCTTCCGTCAAGTTTTGCCCAGACAACAGCAACATCTGCGATAGTACCATTTGTAATCCACATCTTGGCACCGTTAAGAATATAACCGCCTTCAGTTTTTTCAGCTTTGGTGACCATTCCGCCCGGGTTTGAACCATAATCAGGTTCGGTAAGCCCGAAACAGCCTATCTTTTCACCCTTAGCAAGAAGCGGCAGCCAGTATCTTTTCTGCTCTTCGCTTCCGAAGGTAAAAATGGGATACATCACGAGAGCACTCTGCACAGACACAAAACTTCTTATTCCTGAATCACCTCTTTCAAGCTCCTGCATAACAAGTCCGTAAGCAACATTATTCATGTCAGAACCGCCATATTCTGACGGGAGGTTTGCCCCGAACAATCCCAGTTCTGCCATTCTGCCAACCAGATGCATCGGGAATTCACCCTTTCTTGCATATTCTTCTATTATGGGAATTACTTCTGCTTCAACAAAATCTCTTACTGTTTCTCTTATTAAAATCTCTTCTTCGCTTAACAATCCGTCAATGTTAAAATAATCAACACCGCTGAATTTTGACATTTTTTCCTCTGGCAAATGATAAAAAAGTAAACTTAAAATTTAATGATTAAACAACTGATAAACAAAGAAAGTGCCCGCTGCAGGATAGTACCGGTCAGCCTGAAACGAAATTTGCAGATAGGGAAAAGAAAAAAGTTATATTTATCTTCAAGCAGAGTTGCCTGAAAACCCATTGTATGAATTCAGCCGGATAATAAAAAAATACAGTAAGTTCACCGTCATGCGTGTTAGACATTCCCACCTTTTCATGACCTGTTCACTTCAAAAAGCGTTTAGTCACTATTGCCTTTCAATTTAAGACCTTTCAGGTTCAGTCATTAAAATTCAAAACCCTAAAAATATTCTGCCTCAGTACTGATAAAATCTGAAAGGTACCGGGCACACGTTTTAAGTTTCCACCTTTTCATTACATAGTCACTGCCGAAAAGAATTTGAGCAGTGGGGGCAGCAAGACAATTATTAAAAAAAATCCGTGTTCATCCGTTTCATCCGCTTCATCAGCGTTTCTC
>CAYPMQ010000020.1:0-21476 GCA_964411625.1 uncultured Ignavibacteriaceae bacterium | reverse complement strand
AAGTTGTATAATAGCTTTATTTTTTTACCGCTTTCGTGCCTGACCACCACACAACTTTACTAAGAACCGTTTAGCCGTTTTTATCCGTAACTGTTACTGAGAGTATGACTTCTTTTGTGCGCAGGTGCAACAGGGGGTGCAGTCTTGAGGTTTGGGGGCATTGTTGGTTACGGCTTTACATTCGGTGGAACTTCCCCCCGAATGTAAATAAAACAAAAATAAAGGGCTTAATGCAATTATCATTAAGCCTGATCAACTGAAAATAAATTACGAAAAGGTACACTCATAAGAGTCAAGCATTTTTGCATTAAGCTCTGTATTACTTACTACACCCCAACCAAACTGCCGGCACTGACCCGGCGGCGGGCTGATGGCACTGATGTCACTGAGCAAGCACCATCCTGTAACGTACTTTATTCTCCGCAACTCTGGTTAGTGCGTTATTAACATCTGACATCGGTACGGTCTCAACCATTGCTTTCACATCATGTTTTGCCGCAAATTCAAGCATTTTCTTAATCCGGGATGGACTCCCGATCGCACTTCCCGTTACATTTATCTGCTTTGAAATGAATGTAAAGGCATGTATGGCAACAGGTGACGGTGCTGCACCTACGTAACATAAAGTCGCATTATGTTTCAGAAGCGATATTATAGTATTCCAGTCATAATCAGCGCTGATGGTTGAGAGAATATAATCAAATGAGCCAAGATGCCTGAAGACTTCGCTTTTATCTCTCATATTGATGAATCCGGCCGCACCGAGCGAAGCTGCTTCCTTTACCTTATCAGGTGATGATGATAAAGCATAGGTTTCGGCACCCATTTTTGAAGCAAACTGAACCGCCATGTGACCCAGTCCCCCAATTCCGAAAATCCCAATTTTCATTCCTGCTTTGATTCCGTGTCTGTCAAGTGGTGCAAAAACTGTGATTCCACCGCAGAGAAGCGGCGCAGCTTCGGAAGAGCCGAGTGCATCAGGGATATGAATGACAAAATTGGCGTCAGATCTTACATAATCGGCATAGCCGCCGTGATGACCGTTGCATGTAGCCACACTTTTACCACACAGATTCTCCTGCTCGGTTGTGCAGAGATAACATTCACCACATGAACCGCACTGCCAGCCGATTCCAACTCTGTCACCCTCCCTGAATCCTTTAACATTTTTACCCATAGCGGAGATATTTCCCACTATCTCGTGACCCGGTACGAGCGGGTACTGACTTACCATCCAGTCGTTATTGATCAGATGGATATCACTGTGACATATACCGCAGTGACTGATTTTCACTTCAATTTCATTCTCTCCAAGTTCCCCGGGAGTATAATTAAAAGGCTTAAGATTAGCTTTAGCTTCATAAGCTGCATAAGCATTATATTGCATGTTATTTCCTCAATTTTGTGGTGATATCAGTCCAACAGTTAAGGTTCATCAAAGATTCAAAAATGACGGCAAAAATACTGAATTTATCAAGGCTTCAGCTATCGGTCCTGGTGGCAGTTTTATCGGCGGTTTTCTTCATTCCCTTTATAGGCAATCTTCATCTTTTTGACTGGGATGAGATCAATTTTGCGGAGTGCGCCAGAGAGATGATTGCAACGGGAAACTACATGAGGGTTTATATTGATTATGAACCATTCTGGGAAAAACCTCCCCTTTTCTTCTGGCTTCAGGTTATTTCGATGAAGATCTTTGGAATAAATGAGTTTGCAGCAAGATTCCCCAATGCAGTGATAGGGATGGCTGCAATGGTTGTGCTGTTCAATATTGGCACCAGCCTGAAAGACAAGAAATTCGGACTGATCTGGGTACTGTCTTATGCCGGCTCTATTCTCCCCTTCTTCTACTTCAAAAGCGGAATCATTGATCCCTTATTTAATCTTTTCATGTTTATCTCAGTTTACTTTTTGTATAAATCCATCTCTTCAGGCAATAAATTTTATATTTTTGCGGGTATTGCCACAGGACTGGCTGTAATGGTGAAGGGACCCGTAGGTTATCTTCTTCCCACTCTCACCTTTGCCGTAATATGGGTACTGAAACGAAAAGAAAAAATCCTCAGTGTAAAAGGATTTTTAATATATACTTTTTTCTCGGTTTTAACCGCCTCGGTATGGTTTGGTATCGAGCTGATAATGAACGGTACATGGTTTATAAATGAATTTATCCGATACCAGATAAGACTGCTCACTACCGGTGATGCGGGGCACTCCCAGCCAATCTACTATCATTTCCTTGTCGTCTTTTTCGGATGTTTCCCTGCAAGTGTTTTTATATTCAAATCAATGAGAATCAAGTGGGATGAAAATCATGAATCACGTCTTCTCAGATTTTTCATGCTTGTTCTGTTCGGAGTGGTCATGGTGGTTTTCTCACTGGTGAAAACAAAGATAGTCCATTATTCCTCTCTGGCTTATTACCCCCTCTCATTTCTGGCGGCTTACACCATTTACGATATCGCAGCTGGTAAGACAGAACTTAAAACGAGGAATTATATAGTGTATGGCATAGCCTCGCTGGTACCTTTTGTGCTTCTGGTGCTCGTGCCGGTGCTTGGTATCTGGAAAGAATCATTCATGCCGTATATCAATGACAAGTTTGCCAGGGCAAATCTCGAAGCACCCGTGGTTTGGGGAGGATTTGAATATCTGCCCGGTCTGATTTATATGGCAGTTATAATTTTTGCTCTCTACACGATAATCAGGGGTAATGTTCTGAGAGGATATACCATTTCGGTAATATCAACTGCGGTGGTTCTCTTTATATTTCTCCCCCTGGTTGTGCCAAAAGTTGAAGGCTATACTCAGCGCACTCCGATAGATTTTTACAAAAGCAAAACAGGCAGGAATGAGTATGTCAAAGTTGTAGGATTCCGCAGTTATGCCGACCTTTTTTACACAATGAAACCGAAACACCTCAGCGCATCAGGTGTGGGAGTTGAACATAAATACTGGGAAGACTACCTTCTGAATGAAAAAATTGATAAACCTGCCTATTTCGTAACAAAATTTGATGGGGAGTATATTAATCTGAAAGGTGAGAAAAAAAAATGGGTGGAACACCCTAACCTTGAAGTTGTAGAAATAAAAGCAGGATTTGCTTTCCTGAAGCGTAAAAGTCCTGATATGAAACTTCCCGGTGATAATCAGCGGGAATATAAGAACTGATATGCTGCTTATTAAAAGTAAAAAGCCTGCCGGGATCTGCCTGACCGGCTTTTTGAAATATCACTGCTTTTTCAGGAATAAATCTTTGATTTGTAAATCCCGATTCTTGCAAGAAAATGCACCACCGATGTAGAGAGAACTCCGAGCCCATATATGATACTGCGTCTTAGATTTATCGAGGATGCCTCCTCAAAGTATTTTGTAGGGCAGGTGATTTCAGCAATCTGATAATTCTTAAAAATGATCTGGGAGAGCATCTGGTTGTCAAAAACAAAATCGTTAGAGTTCAGTTCATACCTGACATCCTTTAAAACTTCTTTTGAATATGCCCTGTAGCCTGTGTGATATTCTGAAAGTTTCTGACCCACCAAAATGTTCTGTGTCAGGGTGAGCAGCCTGTTTGCAATATACTTATAAACAGGCATTCCTCCCATGAGAGCTCCTTTGCCAAGTATTCTGGAGCCAAGTACCACGGGGTAAACATCATTTGCAATCAGCCACGCCATTGAGGGTATCAGCTTAGGGGTGTACTGATAATCGGGATGAAGCATGATAACGATATCTGCGTTAAGCTCAAGTGCCTTATTATAGCATGTTTTCTGATTACCACCATAACCTTTATTTTTATCATGCCTGATAACGTGCTTTATGCCGAGCTTTTTAGCAACCTCTGAAGTGTCATCCTTGCTGGCATCATCAACCAGCACAACCTCATCAACAATGTCAAAAGGTATTTCGTTATAGGTTTTTTCGAGTGTTTTTGAAGCGTTATATGCCGGAAGAACAATAACAACTTTTTTATTATTAAGCATTAATCAACCGCATTAAAAAATTTTTTCGAGAACTTCCTTCATTTTGTTTTTGAAAATCGGTTTTGAAATAAAATCATCAAAACCAAGTGCAATAAATTTATCCTTATCACCCGGCAGCACATATGCAGTAACTGCTATGATGGGAGTTTTTTCGAATCTCGGCATGGTTCTGATAATCTTAAGGGCATCAAGACCATTGTATTCACCCTGAAGATTTATATCCATGACAATAAAATCAAAATCATGCTCATCAAGAAGCGGTTCGGCATCTTCAAAACTCTGTGCAAATTTTATTTCCTTAAGATCTTTCATCTGTACTTTAAAGAGTATCTGTGAATCGAGCTGGTCTTCAATATACAGGCAGCTAAGGTTTGCCAGATTGATTCCGCCTTTTTGCTGAGTTTCTGCAGGTACCCTGAAATCTTTAGGTGGTTCTGATCCGGAAACCGGAGTTTTGGGTATTAAAATGTCCCGGTTGGTATCTGCAGGTTTTGATTCAAACGGTTTATTAAAACCAAGATCAAAATTTCTTGATTCTGCAGGTCTTGTATCCCTGTCAAGTGCCGGAGGTACTTCCCTGGCCTGTTCCCGGGCAGGTGTTTCTTCACTCCTTGTTCTGCTCTTATCTATTTTAAACAGATCAGCATTAAAGTTTTTAGCAATAATATCTTCTGCGGGATTACTCTCGTCAGAAAACAGAGGGGGTTCAGACTTCACCCCGGGTTTTTTGAAGGCTGAAAAATCGAATTTCTCTGCCGTTGTTTTGGGGTGCTGTACACTTTCATTGTATTTTCTTTCCCGCTCTCTGAGGCTTTCTTCAAAACTCCTTTCGAAATCTGATGTAAATCCAAGATTGTCCTTAAAGAATCTGTCCTCATCCTCTTCGGTAGCAAATCCGTATTTTTTACCAAGTTCTTCTTCGGAAACGGAAGGTGGTGCAGGTTTCACTTTTTCTTTGCTGCTGAAAACTTTTTCCTCTTTCCTTGTAAATTCGCCGATATGATCCATTCCGGAGAAATCAGTTTTGTCAGATGAAGAAGGAGCTTCAACTCTGAAGTATGCTCTGAGGGGTATAACGAGACCAAACTCGAAAGCAGCCCCGCTTTTGGTTATCGTTTCTATTTTTCCGTTCACAGATTCATAAAGTCTCCTGAAGGCGGCAAGTGAAAAACGGGAGAGATCATGAGCCCGCAAAGTCATAACATCATTAAAGTTAAAAAGGGTATTAAGGTTTTCATTAAATTTTTCTGTTATTCCGATCAGATCATCTTTCAGTGTGATAACTATGTGACTGCTATCGTATTCATACGCTGATAAGTATATTTTCGGCTCCGAGGTAAGATTGGAAGCGAGTTTGACAAAAAGATATAACAGGTTTTTAATTTTTTCTTTATCGGTTTCAAGTGAAACGAATTCGGTAATTCTTGTCAGTTCAAGTGATTTCTTGTAAGGATTATTAGAAGTCTCATAATCCAGCTGTATTGCGCGGATGATATCTTTAAGCCTTATTTTGCTGTTTGATGTAGCTGCAAGGTCCTGTTCAATCATTGCATACTCTGAGATTGAATCCATCGTATAAAGCAGCTTAGCCTTATTTTCATCTATATAGCTGAAGGCTTCCTTCTGATCATCTGAGGGACTTATGATACTGTCTTTAACTTCATTCAGAAAACCCACGATTACATTAAAAGGTGATAATATCTCATGAAATACAAACTTCATCTGTTCAGGATCAATACCGAGTGAGGTCGGCAGCCCATGATTTTTGGACTTTGAAGGAACTTCTTTCTCAACAATTACTTCTTTGGTGATGATTTTTTCGATTTCAACAGGTTTTTCAACTACAACTTCAACTACCTGCTGCTTTGGTGATGCAGTAACAGACATAGTATCAAGATTTCCATCTATATCATAGTATAAACTGAGTACGGTAGTGCACTCCAGCGCATCGCCATTTGCAGCCCTGAAAATCACCTTCTCTTTAATGCCGGTGCTGTTTCTTCTGGTGAAAAATGACCTGTTTGAATCATCCACAAATGACAGAATATTATTACCCATCATCTCGCTTCTGCTGTATCCGAGCACAGATTCAACCGCAGGATTTACATTGGTTATAAATCCCGTCATATCGAGTAAAAAACACAAATTGTCTGAAGCTTCAATCATTGACTGATATATATTTAGCTGCAGGTCTTTGGCAAGACGCTTGCTGATATCATTGACGATATTATAATGTGCTTCTTTCCCTTCATATGTAAATAGTGATTTGGCAATTTCAACATTGATTACTTTGCCGTCTTTTTTTCTGTGACGATAAGGACCCGTATAATTACCTTCGGAAAGGTTTGAGCTTTCAAGTATTGTCTGAATATCCTCCGGAGAGTACAGATCAGTCACATCGAGGTTTAAAAACTCATTCCTGGTATAACCATACAATTGCAGAGCCTTTTCATTTACATCCAGAAATCTGAGATTCTCTGTATCATATACGAAAACAGGCTCAGGATTGTTTTGAATAATTATCTGGTACATGGGACCTTTATTTTTTAGTATTTCTTCGAGTGTCTCTTCTTCCTGCCGGTATTCATCAGCAAGAACAAGAATTACAAATTCATTCAGTTCAGAGAATATCTTTAATAGATATAAATCTGTTAAATTCTCTTTTTCCGATAAAAATTTTATGTGGGATAAGGATGAATCCGATGATACAAAACTATTAAAATCTATTTTAGAATCATCGGAGATTAAAATTCCATATATACTATTATTTTTAATAATTCCAAATTTTTCAGCAAAGCTGCGGGTACACTCGCTTATGTTTCCTGATTTATCAATAATTGCTGCGGGTACCTGAACATTCTGCAAAAGCGATATAATTCCCAGGCTCTTTTTCTCAGTTTCGATTATGGCATTTTCTGAAGAAAATATCAGCCTTGCTATAAAATCCTTTTTGTAGTCCCTGACCGGTATTGTGAATAATGTAATCTCTCCTGCTCCGATGTTTATATTTTTTTGAACTGCCGAGGTACTGAATATAACGGACTTAAATTCAGAAGAATCTGCATGGTTTTTGTTAGCTTCTTCCAGGCTTTTACCTTCAATTCCTTTGGGATTATCATAACCAAGCAGATTTGTGAATATTCTGTTTGCAGATATTATTCTGTTATCTGAATCTGTAACCAGAATACCATAACCGAGAGCATTAATATGGTCCTGAAATCTGATTTTACCCAACAGAGTAAAAGGATAAGAAGACATTACGCTGTCTATCAGCTCAGTAATGACCTCATCTTTAATTATCCTGAATAATTCCGGGTAATCAAGTTCCGAAAGATCAGGAGCAACAGCATCTTCTTCGGGAATAAGTATCAGAAGATACTTTGTTCCCCGAATACTGCTGCTTTCGGCTGAAAACATTGAAATCAGAAACTCGGATGTATGACCATTGAGGAACTTAAGTTCTCTTTTAACCGGGTTTTGACCATTTGCTCCGTAAAGGACATTATCTTTTAATTCTGAAAGAATATTTAAAGCAGAAGGTGCAAGAACCTGACGAAGGTTAGAAATACGTGTTGTGAATCCGTATTTCTTTTCGTCAGGGCATTGAAATATATTGATATTGAAGTCATCGTCAAATAAAACTGAAAATATCGGACTGCCGGTGATGAAACCACTGATTAATTCGGGAAATCTGTCAGATACTATTTTATTCACGATTATATAGAGGGCAGGTTTTGATCCTGCCCGCCTCCTAAGGGAAAAATATGCTTACTGTATTAGAGTATTTAGAATAGTAACCCTGATGACTGTTCCTCACTCTGTAGGTATAGGTTCTTCCCTTTACCGAAGGCACATGATCGTATGTCCTGGTGTCTTGGGGAAGTGTTACAAGTTCTGCCCATACTGTTGAGCCCTGTTCCTGTACCTCAACTATATTCTGAGTCTCCTGATTGCTGTTGTCATTCCATGTCAGTCTTACAGCTTTCTGAGCTACCGTTGGTGTATCTACAATACTTGCCGCAAGGTTTGATGGTGCAGTAAGATCGAATGGCATTGTTCTTACAGTCACCTCCTGTGATACTGCTGAATCACTTGATGTGAATACCTTAATTCTGTAGATAAAATCTGCATCTGCAAATAAGCCGGGTGATGTATCAGTATGATTAGTTGAACCGGGACCTTTGGTTCCTACATTAGAAAAACTTGAACCACTTGATGAGCGTCGTTCAATCACAAAATAATTCTCATTCGTTGTATTGTTTTTCCACGTGAGGTAAACTTCCTTTGTTCCGTAAGCAGTACCGGTAAGATTTGAGGGAGGCAGAAGTCCTGATGTACCGGTTGAGCCCAATGAGTTTATGACCGTACTGAAAGCAGATTTTCCTATATCATTAAATCCTCTGATCTTGTAATAGTAGATTATATCTGTTGATACAGTTGCGTCATTGATATTATTAATATTAGGTCCTACTGTCTGGAACAGTTGAAATGCTGCAGGATCGGCTGTCCCGATTGCCCTGTAAATTTCATATCCGGAAACAAGTTTTGAGGAGTCACGCCATGAGAGGTTTATCATGTTATCTGTCAGCTTTCTGACCGCAAGATTGTATGGCTTGTATGGCGGATCTTTTGATAGCAGTACAGTTATATTAGTTTTAACATCACTTTTCACACTGTTACCCCCCAGGTCATAGACCAGGATGTAATAACTTATCTTGGTTCCGGTAAGAGCACTGTCAATACTCCATTCAACTTTAGGTCTTATCTGACCGGATTCTGGAGCAAATGAACTCACAAAAGAGTTGTTCACGTATAGATCTACTTTAGCTATACCCTGATCATCGTAGGCATCATAAATTATTTCTCTTTTGCCAACAACAACTGTATCATTTGTTGCCGGAATATAAAGAGAGACTGAAGGAGGCAACAAATCAGAGCTGGAACTGCTATCAATGCAGCCCGTAACATTAAGAGCTATAAATATTAAAAATAATAAGAGAACCGGATACTTTTTCATCAATTTCATTTTCTATGAATTTGGACTGTTAAACTGATAATCTATGTTATAAATTCTTGACTGACCGGGTTTCAGATTATTTATCTTCATCAAAAGTTTTTTATCTGATTTAACAAATTCAAGCCCGGGCAGAGGGGTTCCTATAATCTCTGTGGATACTTTATATTGTGAAACATTTTCCTGGAACTGAACCGGTACGAGAATCTCCGGTATTGCGTCTGCTCCCACATTAGTAACTGCAACTACTATTCTTCGCGGACCTCTGAGCTCTATTCTGAGTTCAATCTTGTTCTTATTAGTCCACCAGTTGTATAATTCGGGAATAGATGTTATCCAGTAACCTTTCTGACGCATGTATTTTATAAGCTCTCCCACAACGCCCACGTATTCAGGTCTGCACTGAAGGTCGGAGTGTATCTTGAATACATATAAACCGCCCTCGTACATTATCCTGTCTACATCTTCCATATAAGTGTAGAGCTGAAGTTCAGGATCAGTTAAATTGTAATTTTTAATTAAAACTATATCATCCCTTACAGACTTTGTTATCGTGATAATGTTGTTCTTGCCTTTTACGACAAACTTTGGTACTGATCTGTCAGTCAGTGAATCCGTTATGACGTATTTTATTCCAGCTTCGGCCATTGCCATAAGAGTGTTATCGTCAAACAAACCATAAAGCGGTTTAATACCCGATACTCTCGATGCAACAGAGTTCTGGAAAGATTGATTAATCTCCTTTAGCGTTTTTTTCTGCCAGTCAAGATTAAACAATTTATTTACGGTATCATTTACTGATGACATGTAACCGACATCTACGATACCACCTACATCACCATATGTAGCAAGCTGTTTCACGAGTGAACTGCTTGAACTTATCGCTGAGGAATTAATGAAGAAAGAAGCTTTTACATTATTACTTCGCAAAACAGGAAGCAGATTCTTGATATTATCAGGCTGATCACCCACAATGGGCACTATGACTGCCGCCGCCTTGAAATTACCCGGCCAGTCTCTTATAAAAGCGATGGGTTTTTCAGCCAGAAAATAGAGGCAGTTTCTCATAAGTTTATCGAAAATCAGGTAATCACTGCTCTCACCAACCAATGAAACCAGATCAAAGCCAAACCAAATGAATTTACCATTACCATAAGAACCGCTTACAAGACTGGCTGTCTTTTCAATTTCTTCTGCCACAAGACCTGAATCAATTCTGAAATCATACCAGAAACCAAGCTGGGTTGTTCTTGGGTCAAGCACCTGTACAGCCACCGGATTATCCCATGTGGCAATTTTCAGCGTAAAGCCGGTTGGAACTTCTGATGCAATAGGATTTCCGCCTCTTATTGTGCATAATCGTGCATTTGAAGTTTTAGGGAGCTCTTTTGTGAATTCAACCCCGAAAACTTCCATAAGAAAATACCATCCTCTCCATTTACCGTCGCCGGAAATAGACCCTGTTCCACTGGTTGCAAATACCGATCCCCCGTTCTCCATAAACATCTTGACTGCTCTTATCTGAGCATCGGTCATTGATTTACAACTTGGCAGTATCATCAGGTTGGCATCTTTATGCTTACCCTGTTCAAGTTCATAGTCAAAAATTTTTGTATAAGGTATTTTGTAGGCTGTAAGAAATCTTTCCCATACGTTGATATTATCCGGAATCCATGTACTGCCTTCAGGAAGAAAATTTTCGGTACTTTTGGAATAGACAAGCACTGCTTTCACTTCAATATTTGAGAAGGCCTGAGACATTTCTCCGAGTGAGAACACATTCTGATTGAATGAATACTGACCATATACTCCTTTAAGGATATAATTATACATCCATATTGAGAGAATCAGCATTCCGCCGCCGGCAACAATCAGAATAATAACGTTGAGTAACTTCTTCATTTTTCTATCGCCACTTTAACTGACTGGGCGCTTTTACCTGCTCGGTATGTTCAGTGCTTTCTCCTGTAACTTTCACAAATTTTCTGGGCTTCATGGGTCCCGTCTGGCTGAATACAGGCGGAGGCGGCGGAGCCATTACAGGCTGAGGCCTTGGGGTTTCCATATTCATAGGCTGAGGAGATACCTGAGGGCGTGTTGTCCTGACATAATTTGTAGCCATGTTCGGTCTGTAATTAGGAACCCGCGGTGTTTCAAAAACCTGTGAAGTTCTCGGCATCTGTGCCTGTTCCGGTTCTCTGGCCATGGTCGGTTCGGAAACCTGTTCAGGAGTTACAAGCTCTGCCTGTACGGTCTGAGGTGGTGCAGCTTTTGCTCTTACTCCCCTTGCTTCACGTACTTTATATAAAATATAAGCACCTATAGAGAGAAAGAAGGTACTTATCGTGGCAACCAGAATAATTGTTGCAAGAATAGGTATTAGTTCCATACAAATTGCTCCATCTGAAGTTTAACTGCCGCTGCCGAGTCTCTGAAGTTTTCCCCAGTTCATATCAAGACCCAGAAACTCCTCTATAGTCGACATCATTTTACAAATATCAATCGCAAAAACGAAAACAAGTCTGTATATCAGCGCATAAGGCACAAGTCTCATTTCCTCATCCTCAACTGCTACGCAATATAATGCTGTTGTAAGATCAAGCAAGGCCAAAAATGACCACCAGAAGAAAATAAGGCTTGTGTAACCATAGAATACAGATACAAATATGAAAAAGAAGTTTGCGAAAATGTTCATTGTAGGCCAGATAAGGGCTTCATAGAACATCGTCCACAAAATGAATGTATCACCAAAATTAATAGTGGGATTATAAAGCATCTTTTTATGCTTTCTGATAGCCTGAAGAATTCCTCTTGTCCATCTGTACCTCTGTTTCAGAAGCTGAAGCAGATGCACCGGCGCTTCGGTGAGCGCAATCGCCATAGGTTCGTAGTAAATCTTCCACCCCTTGGCAAGAATTTTAAGTGTGAGATCGGCATCCTCTGCAAAAGTATCTGATGAATAATAACCCACTTCTTCAATGACTCTTTTGCGGAAAAGACCAATTGGGCCCGGAATAATGTTAACAAGTTTAAGAAAGCTCTGTGCGGCACGTGCCATGTTAAGACCTTCGATATATTCAAGTGCCTGAAGATCAGTAAAGAATTTCTTTCTGTTAAGTACTTTAACGTTTCCGGCCACCGCACCTATTTTAGGATCAACGAAATGTCTGGCTGCAAGCCTGAGTGTTTCTTTTGAAAGCTGTGAATCTCCATCCATACAGAGCACAATTTCACTTTTAGCATATGAAATTCCGGCATTCAGTGCTCTCGCCTTTCCGCCGTTTGGTTTGCTTATCAGAGAAACTTTGATATCCCCGTAAATGCCTTTCTGATACCCAACAAGTTCTTTAGCAACATCATAAGTATTATCTGTTGAACCGTCATTAACTATAACTATTTCATAATTTGAATAATCAAGTTCAAGAAGTGATAATATGGCATCCCTCAGAAGCACACCTTCATTGTAAACAGGAACTATTATCGAAATAAATGGTGTGTATTCAGGTCGCCGTGCAAACGTGTAATTACTTATATAGAGGTAGGCCAGTGCCAGAAGAGCAAAGTATCGTAAAATCAGAATCAGTAGAAATAGCAGCAGTGAGATCATTGTGGCGTATTCAATCAGTGATCCTACCGAGAGTACTGTATAAGGAAGAGTTAAAACAATTACGGTAATAAGAATTGCTGAAAGCACACCGGAGCTTATAAGGCTTCTGGTGATCTTTTTCTTTTTATCCTCTTCAACACCGGTAGCCTCAGTGTTTTTTACCGTAATGTTAGTAGCTCTGATTCTGTTTCTTACTGACATCTTATTTCTTTATATTATTCAAAACAGATAGACAATTTTCATGCCAAAGTGTAATAATGCGTGTTTTTTAAGGCTTTTTAAGATTTTGTTAATATGTGTGTCTTATTTTGAGACAATTAAAACGTCCAAAACATTGTAAAATTCAATGCCCTTGAACTGTAACCGGTAATATCTTTAACAGTGTTACCAAGCTGCCCTCTTAACTGGAGCCTTAAAGATCTGATCGGTGAATATCCTAATAGCGCATAAACTTCTCTAAGCCAGTAATTATTCTGACTGATTATTCCAAATCTTCCGCCGGTTCTGAAGTCGAAAGAATCGTCCTTATAAAAGTTCCAGTCAGCAAAGATGGAATGTGACGAGTAATCAGTCGGTGAAAAATACAAGTTCGATTTTCTTGCATAGACAGAAGTGTAATACTCGTACCCCACTAATAACTCGGGCAAAAAGTATCTCCCCAGTCTTAACTCGAGATTTGCTCCCTTATTACCGTCTTCTATCTCAAGGTAGGTGTATATAACGGAAACTTTGAATCTTGTGGAAGTTTTATAGAATCCTTCAAATTTGTACAGATCGGTTGTGAAACGCCTGAGATCAGTACCAAAACCGGCCACAAGGTTCGGAGAATATAAAATTGTGGCGGCATCCTGCTTAAAATAACTGCCCTGAGCATAATACACTGATGTGTCAGTATCCCCTATTCTGATGAACGCATCATACATCGGCTGATCAACGGCAGGAGAGATAAAACTCATGGTACCGTAGGAAGCCCCCATAGTAAGCGGGCCGTAAGGTCGTATATACACACTGAACTTGGAACCATTAAAAAGCTGCGTGGTGTAAGCACTTTTCAACTCTCCTTTAAATCCTGTTGCTCCTGCAGATAGAAAGTCAAGCACACCAAATTCAACTCCGATACTGTAATTGACATAATTGAAATCAAGGTTATCTGCAAAATACGATGCTGAAGGATTTACAAGTGAATAAAGCGGGAAATTCTCAAAAATAGCGTCCAGACCGGTTTTAGGCAGCCAGCCCTGCCTTTGAACTATAAACTGAATTTTCACACTATCTGTCTCGGCTTCAAGAAGACTATCGTAAATTTCAGAAGCCATGTCATAATCCTGCAGCTGAGCGTAACAGTCACCTCTGAAAAGACTACCTGAAAAATCAGTGTTTCCTTCAGAGTAAAGACGGTTCAGTTCGGTCAGTGCAGTAGAGTAATCCTCTTTATAAAAGTAAGTCTTCGCCCTGTCAAGATCAATAAGCGGATCATAACCCTCATTCAGGAGCTGATCATAAGTTTCAATTGCTTTGTCATAGTCTTTGGCACAAGCAAGTATGTCAGCATATTCTTTTTTTATTGTCCTGTTGCCTTCATGCTGATTAAAGAAAGCATCATAAATCTCAATAGCGCCCTGACAATCACCCTCTCTGAATTTTTCCCTGCCAACCTCAAGGCTTGCAAACAGCTCTTCCTCCTTAGCCCTCAGGATACCGGTTTCAAGATTTGAAGCAAGAACCTGTATTTCAGCCACATTGGGATCAATTTTTTTAATTTCTTCAATAAGTTTTCTTGCCTCATCAAACTGCTTAATTTTTATCTTAAGAGATGCAAGTCCTACCAGGGGAACAACATCATTTGGCCTTGCTTTGAGATTAGCGTTGAGATAATCTTCTGCCAACTGGTATTTTGATTCTTCATCAAGCCATACGGCAATCAGTGCCCTGAGAAGTTTGGCATTAAGATTATCCGGATTTTTTTCTATACATGGATCAAGGTATTCAATTGCAGTGTAATAACTCTGATCATTAGAAGAGACCTGTGCATACTCTAATTTCAGATCACAGTCATCATCTTCGGGATTCCGCTCAAAATATGCATCAAGTAACGCAAGTGCCTCATCATAGTAGAAAAGATTGGAGTAAAGCCTGACAAGCTCTTTTATAACCTTTTTGTCATCAGGATTTTTCTCAAGATAGAGCTTGTTTGCATCTATCTTTTTAAGATAAAAGGACTCGCGTGCGGTTTTTACCTTTTCAACAATGGCCTCATACTTTGGTTCGCCCGATTGGTATGTACCCTGTATGATTACCTGCTGATATGCCTCCTCAAATCTTTCGGCTTTCAGAAGCTCCTCTATAAGAAGATATCTGGTGTTTACATCCTTGGGGTTTGCCTTCAGAATTCTGTAGTATTTATCTATAGCGAACTCCTGCTCAATCCGCTGTTTCTGTGACTCTATATACTGTGTTGTATCACCGAATGTATAGACAAATTCCTTACCTATAACCAGATCCAGACCTTCCATGGCTTCACGGAAGAATGGACGAAGTTTAAGAGTCGTTTCAAATGCAAATTTTGCCTGTTGATTTTTCCCCAGCCAGTATGAAAAATAACCGTATCTTGACCATAGTCTGTGGTCATTGGGATATTTATCAACATATTTTTTCAGAATATTTTCACCTTTTTCAAGATGCTTATTCTGAGCAAGGATTTCGGTATATCTGATTATTTCATCCGGAGATGCTTCTTCTCTGGCAAGATACTTATCATACCACTCCTCCGCGAGAATCCATTCACCAAGATGACGGTAACAGATACCTATCTCCAGATAGTTTTTAGGTTTATTCGGATTAATCGCTATTTCTCTCTGGAAGCCCTTTATCCTGTTTCTCAGTTCATCATACCACTTATTCTGAGCCTTGTTCAGATTATCGTTATAAGTCTTGTTGGCCGGCTGAAGTCTCACGGCAAATCGGAAATCATATACTGCTTCCATGAGCTGACCTCTTTTCTCGAAGCACTGTCCCCTTAGGTTATACCCTTCAGGATTCTGTGCATTCAGTGTTATAAATTTACTGAACGCATCAATTGCCTCGCCAAATTTACCTTCGCTCATAAGTTTTGAACCAATAGCTTTGTAATCCTGGGAAAACGCGTCTATACTGAGCAGAATAAACAACAAGAAAAACGGAAATAAGTATTTTTTCATCGGGTCAGCTTAGTCAGTATTAGTCAATAATCTCTTTAAGCAGAGAATCAGCATTTTCGATCCTGTCATTCGCGAGAATGGTGTAAGCAAAGATATAACTCATCGCAAGCTTCAGATACTGCGGATCCTGATTAGGTAAATTAGTTTTCATTTTGGCAACCAGCACGTTAAGTGACTTTTCGTCACCTTTGCTCATCAGTATAAGTATGGTATTCTTTTCAACGCATATTTTATCTTTTTTATCTGTACTGAGACGTACAGCATTCTGAAGCTGGTTTATTGTTATAACTTTTGCATCTGCTGATGTGTCAAGTTTGAGTGAAATAAGTGTGAACTGCTGTCCTGTACTCTTAAACAATGCTATCTGATTGTTAAGAATCAGCTTAAACTCGTCAAGCGTGTACTGGTTCGAGACAGACATAGGCTGAGGTACGGCATCAACGTCACTGAGTGGTTTGTATTTTGATGACAGACTTGCGCCCGGGAAATGTCCCGCCTCCACGGCTGAAGGAAATGATGACGCTCCCGGTAATCCTGCAGCGGGTGGCGTTTCTGAAGACCTGCGGAACCGGTTTTTACTTTCAAAATCAAATTTAACACCTGTATAAGGCTCTATTGAGTAATCAGCTGTAAACTGGCCTTCCGTATGACCTATATTGGGGGTAATTGTTGCTCTGCCGCCCTGTTGGTTCGGGCCCTGGTTCTGGTTTTTCTGCAGGTATATAATTGCGGTTGCATACTGAGCAATATTATCGACAATATTCTGAGCGAAAGGTGTTGCCGGTTCACCTAAAACATAAAGACTTGTGGTATTTTTTTCTTCAATGCTCTCAATGGTTCTGAGAAATGCCTGCTGAAGCAGATTCATATTCTCGAAACCCACAAAATATGTCAATTCATCAAATATCAGACGATGAGGCTGATACTGTTCAACTACAGAAACTATATCATTGAGGTACTCCAGAAGTTGCGAATCGGGATTCCCCGAATCATACACATCCATCGGTGGAGTAACTTTTACTATTACAAGTTCATTATTATTAAGATGTATCTGTAAATCAAATTCTATTGAGGCAGCAATAATCATAAGATCTTTAGGTCGCATGCTGGTGAAGTAAAGACAAATCTCCTTATTTTTAATTCCTTCCATTGCGTATTGGAGGGCGAGGGTCGTTCTGCCTGATTTTCTGGGGCCGATAAGCAAATATGTGCCTCCCCTGTAAAAACCTCCCCATGCTCCGTCAACAAGAGAAATTCCGGTGGAAACTAAATTAATTTTACTGCCGATCATTTTTCACTCTATAAATTTTTCTGCCAACTCTATATATTTCCATGCCAATTGTCAAATATTGTGCCAAGAGCTGAATTCTTTCGATTAATGAAGTATATCTGTGATATGTGTCTCATAATGAGATACAATCGATATCTGTCTCATTTCGAGACATTATCTATATAAATTTCCGAATACAAAAATTGCCGTAGCGTTAGTAACTATAGTCGGTTCATTCGTAATATAATCATTTCTGTCATCATAGTATAATACATCTGCAGAATTGAACTTATTAAAAGAAAAATTTTTGCGTTCAATTTTGTACCCGTCAAGCAACACTTTTGGTGCAGGACCTGCTGCTACCCCGCCGGGAAGATAGTTCCCGTTAAAATATGCAACCTGCGAATGGAAATATCTGGTATATTTTTCACCAAAACCATAAATGAATGACACTCCCCAGGGATTGTTCCCGAGGATATAATCCCTCTGAGTAAAAGCAAGCGTATCAAACCGGCTGTCTCCCGTAAGTGTTCTGTATAAGATAGCATGAAGGGCAATACCTAAAAATGTATGGCTTGTTCCCCAGGAGAATACCGTACCCTCATTGAAAAGATTTTTACTCCTGTTATCGTTAAAGACCGTCAGATTATTGAGAATATAGTTTGAAAATCGTGGTACATGCTTTGCAATTTTATAATGTGCAAGAGCATTCATATCTCCCCATGACCACCAGTAATCTGAACCGGCTGAATCAGCATATACCTGTGCTTCCCTGAGATATTCCTGTTTTTTGGTGGTATTATACATTTCAATGGCTCCGAGTGCCAGTTTTCCCCAGAATTTTGAATCCTGATATAATCCCACGGGATTTTTATCAACATCAGGCACTGCATTCCTTACTGCATATATGTTATTAGCGGCATTAAGACACTTTTCTGAGAATTCTGCATTCTTGATCCTGTCTTTCCAGATTCGTGAAGCAAGACTCATTGTTGCTGAATAAAGACCCACAAGATTTTTGCCTATTCCTGCAAAGGCAGGACGGTCAAATCTCAGAGTATCATTTTCAGGCATTCTCCAGCCTACAGTCTGGTCTTTGAGATCCTGCACCTGAATAACAAGCTTTCCGGGAGCGTAATTGCATCTGAGAAGCCAGTCAAGACCAACCTTTGCTTCATCAAGAATATCAGGCACCCCGTTTTTATCGCTGTCCTTTTCATATCTTGTTTTATTAAACTCATAACTGAAAAGAAGCATATATGTCGTGAATGCGGTTGTATTCAGAAATTTAGTGTAATCACCCGCATCATGCCAGCCTCCCGTAACATCAATTCCGCCGGCTCTCAAATCACCCACCAGTTTAGGAGAATCGAAAAGATGACAAACATCATGAAGAATAGGATTGGTAGGACCACACCGCTGAACCTTGTAGAACTTCAGAAGCGAATCAATAATATTACTATAATTACGTGAAGAAATCAGAAATTCAGGTGATTTCCTTCCGGCAACATCAATATAATATTTCCCCTCTCTGTTCAGAGAAGTGAAATCTGCCGAGTATCCGTAAGGAAAATTTCCCCATCCTGTAGGTTTGGGGCTTATTTTGCTGGTCAGAGCTTCCTTTCCGGTTTTGCTTTCAATGACTTTAAATGATGAGCCCGAAATATCGGCATCAGATATTATCACGGCTGATTTATAATCGGCAGCTTTAAATCCAACCTGATTAACTCTTATGAAAACCTGAGCGTTTTCAGTATTGACTCCGTCTGCTGTTTCAGAGTGAATGGCGTCACCGTTGCAACCCACAGAAATAAAAATTATCATTAATAAGACGAATGCACTGCTCATATACTTTAACTGATTGTGACGGAATTTTTTCATACTTACATTGTATCGTTTTATACATTAGATGCGGAGTTGTATTACTCCGCATCATTAAATTCACACTTTAATCAAACTAACGGTTTTCTTTAAAATTTGTACCGAAGAGGTTATCAATCAGCGGAATACTGATCGAATATCCCCTTTCGGGATCCTGAAAGTGGTGCTTCATATGATGCTTTTTAACGGCCAGCCAGAACTTACTTCTGAAGCCGAAATGATGTATCGCAAAATGTGTCATATCATAAAACAGATAACCCGTAACAAGACCGCTGAAGATCATATTTCCGTACTCCCGTCCTGCTGTAAAGGTAAGTAATAAATAAAAGAAAATTGCAAGCGGTAAACTCACCGAGGGGGGCATAACCAGCCTTCGTGAATCACTGGGATAATCATGATGAACACCATGAATTATAAAATGCAGCCTCTTGCCCGTTTCTGACCTGGGTATATAGTGAAACACAAATCTGTGAAGGGTGTATTCAAGCATCTGCCACATCACAAACCCAACCGCAAAAAGTAATATCCCTGTCAGAAGGTTAATTTTATTCACTAAAAATGAAACATATAAAAAATAAGATATTACGGGTACATATATAATTAAAGGCACAGAAGGATGTACTTTTGAAAAAAACTCCACAAAATCACTTTCAAACATCCTTACTGATTCATCTTTATTCGAAACAAATTTCTTAGTCACGGTACAACATTCCTTAAGTTTTTATTAGTTAAAAAGCTCTTCGGTTTTAAGTATTTTGATTTTTTCCGGTCTAATTTTAACCGGGAAAACTTCTATTATTTTATCTTCTGAAAGAATCTCTTCTGATTTTGGGGTTGTATATTTAATTGGTGACGGCAAGTCATTTATAAGGGCGTTTTTAAGCTCTTCTGCATTATTGGTAATAATAGCTATGTGCATATTCTTATACTGCAGGTGCTTTTTAATTGCCGCATTTACCTCATCCAGAGTAATCTCATCCATCATTTTCCTGAATTTTTCCAGGTGACTTCCGTTTATCCCATAGAAACGGTCATCAATAGCATAACCAACTCTTGCGCTCACAGTGGGGGCATAATGAAGCACATATTTTTTCAGGAATCCTCTCGTAAGTTCAAAATCCTCTTTGCTCATCCCCTTATCTGCAAGCAGTGTCAGCTCCCTCAGCGCAGCCCTGAGAGCAAAATGTCTTGTTTCATTCGGAACCGGCCTTATCCATATTTCAAAAATCTGGTTATGCCTGGCAACATTTACAGGGGGCATTGAAAGCTGACCCCCTCTCGGGAAATGCTCTATATAACTGTAATCCCCGTAGTTAAGTCCTCTTGCCTCACGTATAACCTGATAAAGGTGAGAACTTGAATTCCTGTGTTCGCCAAGCCATGAGTTTGCTATTGCGAGGGCGTACCATTCCCTCTCACCTCTCAGAATATTAATCGGGTAACCCATTGAAATGGCTGTGGCATTTGCATTTTTCTCAATAATAGTGACGTTCAGCCCTTCAACTGATGCAGGTTTCTGAGGAGCTCTCTGATTTTCAGCTCCGTCCGGAAGTTTTTCAAGCTGTTCCATTAGTGAGGTCACAAGAGCTTCATCAAATCCACCGCCTATACCCAGCACAAAATTGTTTCTGTTAAAGTATTTTTTGTAAAATAACTCTGCATCAGCGAGTGTGAGGTTTCTCAGTCCGCTGATCGTTCCGAATATTGTATTTTCATAGCCTGTGCCTGCAAAAACCGACTGATATAACACTGCCTTACCCAACTCTTCATCAGATGAATATCTTAACGTGGTCGAAAGATAATTTATTGCATCTGAAACCACGCGTCTGAAGTCTTCCTCCCTGAAACCGGGATTAAGAAGCTGCTCCGTAAAATAGGGCATGTAATCTTTAAGATTATCTTTGTGTACCCTTCCGGAATAGATTGTCATTTCAGTAGCGGGGTTAGCGCTGTAAGACGCTGCAAGCGGAACCATCTCTTCAAGTATCTGACTGTATGTTTTGGTTTTTGTACCTCCTTCTGAAAGAAGCGAGGCCACAACGTATGCAAGACCCTCTTTCCCTTTTGGATCATCCTGTGATCCAACCTTAAACCAAATCCTGAAACTTACCGTGGGATCACTGTCAACTTTTAATTTTATGACTTTAGAATCTTTGCGGGGTTCATTTCCTGCTGAAATCATTGTTGCAACCGAAAGAAAGGTTAATAAAACCAGTAATGTGAATTTTTTCATCTTATTTACCCCTCAGAACAACCAGGTTCTTCTTTTCTTTAACAAAATATTTGCTTACTGCATTTTTGACATCCTCAGGAGTTATTGCTGCAAGTGCATTGTAGAACCCGTCAATAGCCTTTATGTCACCTGTGAGAGTAATCCACGGAGGTAATGATGATGCAACATTTTCAGGGGTATCAAGATTCATAAGGAATCCGTATTTACTGCTCTTGATCAGATCTGCCAGTTTCTTTGAATCAGGCAGCTCCCTGCTGAATTTTTCGATGGTTTTATCAATTTCACCCAGCA
>CAYPMQ010000019.1:9576-21590 GCA_964411625.1 uncultured Ignavibacteriaceae bacterium | reverse complement strand
TCAGTATTAATTTTATTAATCTCACTCAACTTGATTATTATCGTGTTTCTGAGTGACGAGCTTATTTCTGCAACAAGTTCAGCATTAAAATCAGGATTCATAACTTCTTTCTGCAAAGTTTGAACATTATAGGCAAGAGCGGAAGAAATATTTCTGAATTCTGTTAATACAAGATTAATCTGGTTGAGGAGATAACCGTTAAGTTCTCCCAATTGTCTGGGGAGCACTCTTTCCAACAGCTGAAAGACTTCTGACCTCAGGTTAAGGAATCTTACATTTTTTTCAACCGGAATATTATTCTTTAATTCAAAATCATCGGGTGCGAGAAGTGATATTGTTTCAGGTATTGATGCTGATATGAGTTTGAATTCCCTGAACAGGTTTTCAATCAGCGATTTAACTTTCCGGCTGTTCTTCAGTTTTTCTATTTCGATTACAAAACCGGAAAGACTCGGGAAATGTGTATCAATATCAAATGAATTAAGAAAATTGTCAACTTCATTTTTTCCTGAACCGAGCAATAACAAAAGATAGTTATTAAAAGTTTCAATCTCTGTAAGAGCTTTCTCGGTTGTGGATGTCACAAGCGTTTTGACATCGTTTGCCACTGTAATAAACGACCTGTCAACTGCAAGATTAAGTCTGTGTGACAGATTTTCCTCATATAATTCCTTCTGGATTAATCCGATACGTCCGAGATAGTAGTTTATCCAGAGGCGGACAGATTCAATAGAGAGTTCTCTGAACTTATTGGCATGTTCATAATTCTGAGAGAAAGTGTACTCAGATACGGTATCTCGTAATGAATGAATGTCTCTGAGAGTCCTGAGAGCATCATTATAGGGATTAGCCAGTGCAAAATGGAATCTGTTAACAAGTTCTTCGCCTGTTATCTTTATCTCCTGAATATTATTCTTAATTTCATTTGAAAAGGTATCATTCAGTTCAAGATATCTTCCGTAGAGAATACTGTTCAGTGCAATATTATCACTTTCCTCATTATTGAGTTTTAAGAGTTCATCGGTGTATCTGATAAAGTTTTTATGAAGTGCCCGGATCTTTGAAAAAAGTTCAAGCCTCTCTCTGCCTATAAGATTCAGGGTTTCAAGAAGTTCACCGGCTGATTTGGTAATAAGAAAATACTTCAGAAATGAACCAAGTTTAATTTTTCTTTTTTCATATTTGGTTCCGGTTATAAGATGTTTGGCTTTAACATAAAGAAGATAAATTTTAGCTGATAGATACTTTCTGAACTCTCTTACGGGCGGCAGTACGGCTTTATCGGGATTAATTGTAATTATATACTCAGCGGGATATTTTGCCAGAACCTTGTAAAGGTTTGCATAAAACTGTTCTATCACTTCCTCAAGATGAATAAAGCTCTTCTCGGCTGATTTACGGTCTTCCAGCGAGTCAATCAAAAATGAGTTGATCTGCTCATTGATTTGAATGAGGTCTGTTCTGATTTGATGAGAAGTCTTTGCAGGGTTCAGGAATATTTTTTCGTAAGCCGAAAATTTTTCTTTATAAACCGAGATTACTGAGGTAATGAATTCCTGACTGTCGCTGATTCTGTTAAGAAGGAACCTTGATTCAAAGGTAGTTATAACATAATTCAGGTCAAAAATCAGGTTATACAGGGTTCGGTTGAGTTTGTTGTCAGTAAAATCAGGTTCGTTGAACTTACCGTCATAATCAATTGATTTTACTTCCGTCTTAATCTTCCTTACACTCTTTAATTCTTCTGATTTTCTTTGATCTTCCCGCTTTTGTTCTGCATAGTTAAACAAAGCCCTTCCGGACTTGAGCAGAAATGTACTTGTGAATGAATTAAAGATAAAAGTGATCAGGACAATTGAATAAAGCGCTTCGGCAGTTTTGTTATCCTTTCCGAAGGTGAAATATACGCTGAATATTATCAGCGAGAAAAAACCGAGAGGCAGAAGTGAAAGGTAGTTTTTATCTTCCGAATAAAACGGATTCATCCGGAATTTCATGTTAATGAAATTATTCAGAATGACAGAAATAAATCTTCCGGCTAATAAAAGTCCTGCAGTTATATAAACGTAGCTTTCAAGAACCGGGGAGAAGAGTATTCCCGCCAGTGTATAAAAAGTCAAAACGCTCAGCGCTTCAACAGGTTTCAGTGAGGCATATACCTTATCACCAAGTTTTTCATAATTATTGAGAATCAGTGCACTCAGGAACAAAACCGGATAAAAAAGGAAATTAAAATGCGTGGCAATTAAAGAGCTTACAACAATGATTACGAGAATTGAAATTCTGAAAATATCGAAATACTTGTCATGAATAAATTTCAGTAGTCTTGCCAGAATGAATGCAGCGGCAAATCCAAGCAAAAATAAAAGGAAAGGCATATATGCTATGTCAGTTGTAACGGGATCGGAACCGTTTCTGATAAAAAGACTGATCAGGTAAACAACCGAACTCAGGAAAAGTACTAATATATCGGTTGTAATTGTAGGTAATGGTACATCAGCTTCATAAAATTCTTCCGAATACTTAAAGGTCTTAAAGTATAACTCTCCGGCAAATGATGAGAGTATAACTGCAATTAACAAAATGGTAATTGAAAAAACAGGAACAGGCAAAGAGGAGAAAATTGCCACAGGGGAGAGTGCATAAAACAAAATCAGGAAACCTATTCCGGTGTTGATAAAGATAAAGGAATAATATCTTATATTTGCCCTGGAAAGAAGTGATTTTATGGGCTTAACTGCAATATTGCTTCCGAAAACTACTGCTGCAAATCCGAAAAGGACGTTAATCAGATATTTATTTGAAATCAGTGTTTTAATGTCCAGAAAATCAATATATTCAGTAAGGGGGGTATAAGTGCCCAGAATACTTATAAGCACACCCGTTAACATGTACCCGGTAATCTTTGGCAGTCTGAAGATCATTGCCAGATCACCCGCTACAGATGCAGTAATAAGTATTACCGAAATACTCGTAAAAAATCTTATGTCAAATAGACGTATATCAGTGTGAATATCACTTGGCAGAACAACAAATGTTCCAATCACGATCGCAAGAACGAATATTTTCTTTAAAAAACTAGCCATTATTCATGCCCTGAATATCACCATTTTCCACCATGGCACGCTTGGTGAGTCTGAAATAAAAAACTGAAGTAATGGCAAAAAAGCTTATCGATGCGGTATATAGATAGTTCTCAAACGGCAGGTTGAACTGAATTATCATTTCAAGAACAATTGCAATAAAAATCAGGTCGGTTTCAATCATCGGGTTAAGATTATTTTTCATGTAAACTGAAAATTCATTTTCATCGCCGTTATTTATAAGCAGAATTATTTTTCTTGATGTGTATTTCAGAATAAAAAATGCTGCAATGATAATAATCAGAAAAATAAGATTTACGGGCTGAAAATAAAGTCCCGCAATAAATAAGAGTCCATAGGAAATAATAGACTCATACTTCTTGAAATTATTCTTAATAAAACTGCCCACCGAGGAATAATTGCCTGCAATCACACCGATAATAAATGCGCCCGTAAGAACGGAAAAATTGAGTCTGAGACTGAGCGTTACCGATAATACGACCGAAACTACTGTGAAAAGATATATAATGTTTGATTCTTTACGTTTATCAATCAAAAGGAGATAGGCAAATCCGTTCACAGTAAGAACGGATAAATTAATGAGGAACCATTCAACGGGACGAAGATGGCCAGAACTTTCAGAGAAGTTGTAATAAACGGCAAAAACCAATGAAAAAATAATCATCAGAAGCAGTGCGTTTAATGCACCATAACTGATAAATGCCTGTGCAAAGGTATTTTTTTTGTCATCAGATGCAAGTATTGCTTCAAATGAGCTGTTAGTGGCTGTAAAAAGCAGAAATGCCCCAGCCATTGAAATGAGAATAAATTCAGCGATCTTTGCCGAATTGTAAACTCCCGTTGCATAAATCAGAAAGAAAATTGCTGCCGTACCCGCCAGCATGGAGACAGAAAGATCAATAAACGTGAGTTTAATAACTCTTAAATCAGGCTTAACAACTTCGCTTACATTATAATTGAGTCCCTTCATGAATGAATAAAGAGCAATAAAGAATAATGCAAGGGGATTAATTATATCATTCAGTGAAGTGAAGTTAAATGCTTCTCTGATTTCAGGGTCTGAGGTCCGGATAATAATCGAAGGACTGAAGAAAATACCCAGCAGAAGTGCCTCAAATCCGCGAAGGGGCCTGTCCTCAAATAGTTTCCGCAGAAATATTTTGTAAAGGATGTATAAAATTACACCGCTTAACGGAAAAATGAATCGGGACATAAACTTGTTAAATAATTAACAAAGAATTATTAAAAGAACAAAAATAACATATCATTTCAAAATTTTAACTATTCCGAATGCAATATCATCACTCTGTTTAGCACCCGAGGTGAACAATCTGATATCTCTGACAAGCTCTTCAGCAATCATTTCGGAAGTCATTTCACGTGATTTATTAATAAAACCGATCAGATTATCTTCCCCGTACAGCAAATATGACGGATTTGCGGCTTCCGTTACACCGTCACTGTAAAACAGGAGAATATCATCCCGCTCAAGCCTAACTCTTTCAGAAACATATTCAAGGTCAAGAATTCCGAGAAACATACCACCGGCTCTCAGATGAACAGGATGAGGATCACCTCTTTTAAATATCATAGGTGGATTATGCCCCATATTAATACTTGTGAGTATTTTGGATGTGTGGTCAAAAATACCAAGCCAGGCAGTGGCAAATTTTTCACCCGTTATAATTTCTATCAACACTCTGTTAAGTACCTTGGTAAGCTTAACGGGATCAAATTCACCGTTCTGAAGTTTAAGAAAAGTATGCAAAACGGCATCCAGTGTGGATACAATCAGTGAGGCAGGTATTCCTTTTCCCGATACGTCAGCAATAAAAAACAAAGTTTTATTGTCACTGATGCGGTTTACAGAATAATAATCGCCGCCCACTTCCATTGCGGGAATAACAGTGGCTGCAATCTGAATATCATCAAATTCAGGAAGCTGACGAGGAAGCAGATTCTGTTGTATTTCCCTGGCAGTTTGAAGTTCCTTTTTTATAGATTCATTTTTAATTTTGGCTTCCAGAAGCTTTGCGTTTTCAATCGCAACTGAACATTGCCCGGCAAGTGTTTCCATAATATGGAGATCAGCATCCAAAAATAATTCTCCGTTCCTTTTATTTATAACCGAGAGTACCCCAAAAAGAACATCTCTTCTCAAAAGGGGAACACAAATCATTGACTTTGTACGGAAATTGGAAATTTTATCAAAGAATGGATTAAAACGGGGATCGGCATAACAATCGTTAACTATAAGTGATTGTTTATGAAGGGCTACCCAGCCTGCAATACCCGAACCGATTTCAACAGTGTAGCCCTTTATAATGTTTTCGGCTTCCCCCTGGACAACATGGAAATGCAGTTTTCCGTCATCTTCATTATATAAAAGAAAAGACGATGCCTCTGCATCCATTACAAGCTGACTGCTTTGCATTATTTCATCTAGCAGAACTTTTAGTGGTTTACTTTCTGAGATCTTAAGAGATATCTCATGAAGAAAATCAAAACGTTTTAAATAATCGGTAAGATCTTTTCCTGTTTCCGTCATTCAGAATTTTGAGGAATATTATGATCAAAGCAGACATAGCAGATAACTAAAATATAAACCCGCCTCCCTGCGCAAATTACATTATCCTTTAATATCCTTTAATAAATAAGCAGTGATTACTTAATTTCTATAATAAATTGCTATAAATTTAATACTTTTCTGAAATAATCTAATAGAAATTTACAAAGTATGGATATTCATTTATAGATACCAGATATCTGAAATCTATGATTGCTTCTCAGTGTTAAACTCTTTAAACCAGGGGGCGGTTACCAATATTGTTATTTATACCCGAAATCAACTTCATTATTTGAAAATTAAGCTTTAAATGTTTTATTAGCGCCTTAAATATTTACTATTATGAATAAAATCATCAGTAATAGCATAAATCATCATGATCATCGAAGTAATGTTCATAATCATGAAGATCACAAAGACGGGCATCATAACTGCACATCTCATAAACTGGAGAAAAATGCCGGTAATCTTAAGATGGCATTTATTCTTAATTTCGGTTTTGCGGTATTTGAACTGGCCGGCGGATTTCTGGCTAATTCAGTCGCAATAATTTCTGATGCACTGCATGACCTTGGAGATGCCTTGGCAATTCTGCTTGCAATTTTTCTTGAGAAAGTATCACTCAGAAAACGTGACCGGAGTTTCAGCTACGGGTATAAACGGTTTTCTCTGCTCAGTGCCGTGTTCAGCTCGCTGATTGTAGCCTCAGGCACCGTGTATATCATAGTTGAGGCTGTTGAGCGATTGTTTAATCCCGAAGCCACAAACAGCGCTATAATGTTAATAATGGCTCTTGTCGGAATAGTAGTTAATTATCTGGGATACCGCAGACTTAACAGCACTGAACGCAGCCAGAGAGCAATCAAGTTACATCTGCTTGAGGACATCATGGGATGGGTTTCAGTACTGGCGGCATCTGTCCTTATTTATCTGACCGGATTAACAGTAATTGACCCCGTAATTTCTATTCTAATTGCATTGTTTATATTGTATAAGGCAATAACTAATATTAAAGAATTTGTTAAAATATTCCTTCAGGCCGTTCCCGACGATGTTGATGGTGATAAGGTTCTTAATGCCGTAAGACTGATAGATGGAATTGAATCTGTTCACGATTTTCATTTGTGGACTATGGACGGCAATTATAATGTACTTACACTGCACGTGGTTATTAAAAAGGATACCCCCTCAGATCAGATTATATTCATAAGAAAAAAAATAAGAGAGATTTCAAGAAGATACAGTATAGATCATGAAACAATTGAAATCGGTTACTGTAACGAAGAATGTGAATTTGTGAACTGCTGATAAGCATGAATTTGTGAACTGATTAGCTAATCATTGGATACTAAATCAAAATGGTAAAAAATTTAGTAATTGTTGAATCACCAGCCAAGGCTAAAACAATAGAAAAGTTTTTAGGCAGCGACTTTACAGTAAAGTCATGCTATGGTCATATAAGGGATTTGTCAAAAAAAGATAACGGAGTTGACATTAAAGGCGGTTTCAGACCGCTTTACACCGTTTCATCTGATAAAAAGAAAGTGGTAGATGAGCTTAAAAAATTATCTGATTCTGCTGAAACAGTCTGGCTCGCAACTGACGAGGACCGCGAAGGTGAGGCTATTGCCTGGCATCTTAAAGAAGTACTGAAATTAAAAAATGATAAGATAAAGAGAATTGTTTTTCACGAAATAACAAAGGATGCTATTCTGGCTGCTGTGGCAAATCCAAGGGTTATAGATGAGAACCTTGTCAATGCTCAGCAATCAAGAAGAATACTTGATCGTCTGGTAGGATTTGAAATTTCTCCGGTACTCTGGAAAAAGGTCAGGCCTTCTCTTTCAGCAGGTAGGGTTCAATCGGTCGCAGTACGGCTTATAGTTGACCGTGAAAGAGAAATAGAAAACTTTGAAACAACTTTTTCTTACAGGGTAACGGCAGCTTTTAATATAACAGAATCAAAGACTAAAAGAAACACTCTGGAGGCAGAGTTAAATAAACGTTTTGATACTTATGATGAGGCTCTTGATTTTATTAATGTATGCAGGGGAGCAGAATTTAAAGTAGGCGAGCTTGAAAGAAAGGAAGTGAAACGTTCTCCTTCTCCGCCTTTTACAACTTCAACACTCCAGCAGGAAGCGGCACGCAAACTGAGGTTTTCAGTGTCAAGAACAATGGTTGTGGCTCAGCGGCTTTATGAATCCGGATATATAACTTATATGAGGACCGATTCCGTTAATCTTTCCCAGCTTGCACTTAATACTGCCAAAAAAGAAATCGAAAGCACATTCGGTCCTGAATATCATCAGTTCAGAAAATTCAGAACAAAAACTGCAAATGCACAGGAAGCGCACGAGGCAATAAGACCAGCTTATATTGACAGGGTAAAGATTGACGGAACCCGTGATGACCAGATGCTGTATGATCTTATCAGAAAAAGAACTCTTGCATCACAGATGGCTGATGCTTTACTGGAAAAAAACATCGCAAGAATTGACATTTCCACCAGTCCTTACCAGTTCATCGCCGAGGGAGAATCGATAATATTTGACGGATTTCTGAAACTTTATATTGAATCCCGGGATGATGACGAAAATGAAGAATCTTCAGAAAAGATACTTCCTCCGCTAAAGACGGGTGAAAAACTTCTTTATAAAGAGATAACTGCAACACAGCGGTTTGCCAGACCAAATGCCCGGTACACCGAAGCAAGTCTTGTTAAGAAGCTGGAAGAACTCGGGATAGGACGACCCTCAACATATGCTCCTGTTATCAGCAACATTCAGAACAGGGGATATGTGGTTAAAGACGAACGTCCCGGTAAAGAACGTGAATATGAGATAATCAAATTAAATGCAGAAGGTAAAGTAATTACCAGCAAAGCAACAGAGAATTACGGAGCTGAAAAAGCTAAACTTTTCCCGACTGATATCGGAATACTTGTAAATGATTTTCTTGTTAATGAATTTTCGCAGATAGTTGATTTTAAGTTTACTGCAAAAATAGAACAGCAGCTTGATGATGTTTCAAATGGTGCGCTTGACGGCACTCAGATGCTTGAAAAATTCTACAAACCTTTTCATCAGAATATAGAAGATACCCTTGAAAATTCTAAAAAAATTACGGGTGAAAGATTTCTCGGAATTAACCCTGAAACAGGTGAACATGTTAGTGCCAGGATGGCAAGATACGGGCCCGTGATTCAACTCGCAAAACCGGATGATCCTGATTATAAACCAAGATTTGCCGGTTTGAAAAAAGAGCAGCGAATTGATGCGATTTCTTTGGAAGAAGCTCTTGCATTATTTAAATTACCAAGGTCAGTTGGTGAATATGAGGGTATGGAAATAACTGTGTCCATCGGAAAGTTCGGGCCTTATATAAAACATGACGGCAAGTTTGTCTCAATTCCTAAGTCAGATGATCCGTATTCCATAACTCAGGCACGATGCATTGAATTAATTACGGAAAAGCGTGAAAAAGAAGAAAATAAATTTGTAAAGCTTTTCCCTGAAGATCCCGATCTTAAAATACTTAACGGCAGGTGGGGCCCTTATATTTCCTATAAAGGAAACAACTACAGGATTCCTAAAGGCAGTAATGCCTGTGAAATGGAATTTGAGGAGGTAATGAAAATTTGCAAGGCTGAGGCAAAAAGCTCTGCTCCGGGTAAAAAAGGAAGAGGCAGGTAATCTGAAACTTTATCGGAATTGCCACGTTTAACTTTGAGTGAACTCTGAAAACTATTTAACAACTTTTTGTTTCTTATTTGTGTTATTAATATTAATTAAGAAATTTAATAAATCAGGATATTTGCATGGATAATAATTTTTCCGACAGACTGCAGGATGTGATAAGACTAAGCAGAGAAGAAGCCGTCAGATTAGGTCATGATTATATCGGTACCGAACACTTACTGCTCGGAATTATCAGAGAAGGTCAGGGGGTTGCTGTCAGAATTCTTAAAAATCTTGACTGCGATCTAATTGAACTTAAGAAATCGGTTGAAGACTCGGTAAGATCTAATGGTGGCTTACTTACAATCGGGAGTCTTCCCTTAACCAAGCAGGCAGAAAAAGCCGTCAAGATTTCTCAGATTGAAGCAAAAATTTACAAAGCCGATGTCATTGGTACGGAACATCTGCTTCTTTCCTTACTGAGAGATGAGGACAATCTTGCTACGCAGATTATGGCACAGTTTGGCGTTACATATGAAACAGCCAGAAATGAACTCAATAATCTTCTCAGCAGCAAAGACCCGAGACAGGGAGGCACAGGCGATAAGTTAAACTCAGGTCAGACCCCGCCATCGCCCGGCAAAAAACAGGAAAAAACAAAAACTCCCGTTCTTGATAATTTCGGAAGAGATCTTACCAAGCTCGCAGTAGAGAATAAACTCGATCCTGTTATTGGCAGAGAGAAAGAAATTGAGAGAGTTGCACAAATTCTTTCCAGAAGGAAGAAAAATAATCCCGTTCTTATCGGAGAACCGGGTGTAGGCAAAACTGCAATTGCGGAAGGGCTTGCTATAAGAATAATAGAGAAGAAAGTGCCGAGAATCCTTCAGGAAAAAAGAGTTGTTACTCTTGATCTCGCAGGACTTGTTGCCGGTACCAAGTACCGTGGTCAGTTTGAAGAAAGAATGAAAGCACTTCTTAATGAACTTGAGAAAGCCCGCGATGTGATAATTTTTATTGATGAACTTCATACCATTGTGGGAGCAGGCGGAGCATCAGGATCACTTGATGCTTCCAATATGTTTAAACCCGCACTTGCCCGCGGCGATTTTCAGTGTATAGGGGCCACCACACTTGATGAATACAGAAAATTCATTGAGACAGACGGAGCACTTGACAGAAGATTCCAGAAAGTAATGGTTGATCCGCCCAGTTATGAAGAAACTCTTCAGATACTTGAAAACATTAAGTTTAAGTATGAGGAGCACCACAAAGTGAAATATTCACCTGAGGCAATTGAGTCATCGGTAAAACTCAGTACAAGGTACATTACCGACCGTCACCTGCCTGATAAGGCTATTGACGTTATTGACGAGGCAGGAAGCCGTGTTCATATGAGAAATTTTGAGGTCCCTGCTCATATACTTGCTCTCGAAGAAGAAATTGATATGCTCCGGAAGGAAAAGGCTAATGTCGTTAAAATGCAGGATTATGAGGAAGCAGCCCGCCTGAGAGATAAAGAGCGTAATCTGCAGTCCGATCTTGAAAAGGCCAAAGATCTCTGGGAAGAAGAATCCAAGGAAATAGTTTATGAAGTAAATGAAGATGATGTTGCAACTGTGGTTGCAATGATGACAGGTATTCCCGTTAATAAAGTGGCCCAAACCGAGTCAGATAAACTTCTCAACATGCAGCAAGAACTGGAAAAATATATTATCGGTCAGGAGGAAGCCGTATCAAAACTTACAAGAGCTATCAGAAGAACCCGTGCCGGACTTAAAAACCCCAACCGTCCGATAGGATCTTTTATCTTTCTTGGTCCGACAGGTGTGGGAAAAACGGAACTTTGCAAGGTTCTTGCCAGATATCTTTTTGACTCTGAAGATGCACTTATTAAGATTGATATGAGCGAGTACATGGAGAAATTCTCCGTCTCCAGACTCGTTGGAGCACCTCCTGGTTATGTCGGATATGAAGAAGGCGGGCAGCTTTCTGAAAAAGTAAGAAGAAAACCATATTCAGTAGTACTTTTTGATGAGATTGAAAAAGCTCACCCGGATATTTTCTCAATACTGCTTCAGGTTCTTGATGAAGGACGTCTTACCGATTCACTCGGAAGAAGAATTGACTTCAGGAACACCATCATTATAATGACATCAAATATCGGCGTGCGTGATATTAAGGAAATATCTTCCTTTGGTTTCAATCAGGGTAAGGACACAGATCAGTATAACAGCATGAAATCTACCATAGATGAAGCTGTAAAAAAACTCTTCAGTCCTGAATTCCTGAACAGGCTTGATGAAACCATAGTGTTCAGAAACCTGACAAAAGAAGATATTATAAAGATCGTTGATGTTGAAATTAAAGACATTATGAATAATATCAAAGAAAATAAGATGGAACTTGAGCTCGAGGATGGAGCTAAAGGATTCCTTGCAGACCGCGGTTATGATCAGAAGTATGGCGCACGTCCTCTCAGAAGGGCAATACAGCAATATATTGAAGATCCGCTCAGTGAGGAGATTCTCAGAGGCACATTCAAGGAAGGTTCCAAAATTATTGTCAGGTTTGTTGAAGATCAGAACAGACTGGTCTTTCTGGACTCAAACTCACTTGAAGAAATAACTAATTGATTACAGGGCTCGCAAGAGCCCTTTTTTT
>CAYPMQ010000019.1:0-9476 GCA_964411625.1 uncultured Ignavibacteriaceae bacterium | reverse complement strand
GTAACGGAAAAAGACTTCACACTCGCGTTGAAAGTTGATCAGATTCTCAATGAATTAAACAAATAAATAAATTCAATTTCCCCGGCCTGAGTTAATTTTTAATCTCCTGTTCCTTAAATTTATAATTTTACTTAAGTTGTTTACCAAGAGGTATTAATGAAGACTTTTCTTCTCTTCTTACTAATTTCCTTAACAGCTGCAGCCCAGCAGTTTTTCAAATTTGAAGATTACTTTAACGATAAAACTCTCCGAATTGATTATTATCATGCCGGTAATAAATCTACCGATACATATTATTTTGAGGAGATGATTGAGGAAGGGAAGTGGGCAGGTTCCAAAGTGAATCTTATTGACAAGTTTAATTATGGAAAGTACAAAGTTGAAGTCATAGATACCGAGACAGGAAGGCTTATATATTCAAAACATTATTCAACCCTGTTTTCAGAATGGCAGACAACCGCAGAGGCTCAGATAATCACAAAAGCCTTCAGTGAGACAGTGATAATTCCGTACCCGAAAAATAAAGTCACAGTAAAATTTTATACCAGGGATAAAAAAAATGTACTTCATGAAAAATTTTCCATGGAGATTGATCCCGGTGATTATTTTATAAAACAGGAAAGAAGACATGTATTCCCGGTATATGAGCTTCACATAACAGGTGATAATACAAAAAAGGTTGATATAGCTATAATACCAGAAGGATATACGGCATCCGAAATGGAAAAATTTAAGAAGGATGCAAAGAAGCTGGTGGATACCATGCTTTCAGTTACTCCATTTAGACAGAATTCAGATAAATTCAACTTTTATCTCATAATGGCCCCATCAAATGAAAGCGGTACAGATATTCCTGCCAAGGATATCTGGAAATCCACAGTAGCAAATACTTCGTTTTATACCTTCAATGAAGAAAGATATCTTATGACTGAGGATAATAAATCAGTCAGAGATCTGGCTGCAAATGCCCCCTATGAACATATCTATATACTGGTTAATTCATCAAAATACGGAGGAGGTGCCATTTATAACCATTATGCCGTTTGTGTTGCAGATAACAATTACTCCCCCTATGTTTTCGTTCATGAATTTGGTCACAGTTTTGCATTCCTTGCCGATGAATATTATTCAAGTTCAACGGCATACATAGATTTTTATCCGCTTGATGTTGAACCGCTTGAAGCAAATATAACCACTCTTGTTAATTTTGAAAGCAAATGGAAAAATCTGGTTCCTAAAAATGTACCGATCCCTACTCCTGCAATACCTGAATATCTTCCGGTCGTAGGTGTATTTGAAGGAGGAGGATATGTCGCCAAGGGTGTTTACAGGCCTAAACAGGATTGTACCATGTTTTCAATATCAATTGATAACTTTTGTCCGGTGTGCAGGCAGACAATTCAGAACCTGATTGATTTTCAGACTGAATAAATGCCGATGTATTATAAACGTCTTCACAAAATGATAGAGCGGTTCACCGCAAAAAAATTCGGCAGTGAACTCGCTATGCTGAAATCAGTACTGAAAGATCTGATTGATGAAGCAGAGACACCTATTATCGGAGGCAGGGTCTGGCAGCTAAGACCTAAAGAACGTGCATATCAGATCAAATATCAGTATGGTCAGATGGGAAAAATCGAGAATAACTTTCTGTTACATATCGTTGATTATCCGATGTTTGATAAATTTATTACTCATCGTGCCATTCTGGCAAATGAAACCAACATTACACTCAGGCAGAAAGGAATTTTTCAATACGCAGCGGCAGGAGTTGGAAGTAAGACAACATTAGATAACAAACCTTATTTTGAGTATCTGATTGCACTTAACAGCAGTGAATTAAATAATGAGTTCAGGGAAACATTAAATATTATTGCCACCGTTCTGACTTCCAAACTGAAGGAACAAAGAACCTCAAGGTCACATCTTCAGATTAAGGAAGGCCTTGATAAAGCACTGCTTATCCAGAAAAGAATCCTGCCCGAGCATGAATTTCATTTTCACGATTATGAGCTTTACGGTGTTACAATCCCTGCCGAAATTCTTGGCGGTGATTTTTTTGATTATCTGGAAATCGGTGAAGATAAATCAAAACTAGGTATAGCGCTCGGTGATGCTGCCAGTAAAGGTGTGGCCGCAGCAGCGGAAGCAATGTACATAAGCGGGGCTGTCAGGATGGCTATGACTTTTGAAATAAAAATAAATACATTCATGAAAAAGCTTAACCGGCTTGTGCATAAGATATTCGGGGATGATAAATTTACTTCACTCTTTTACGGTGAACTCTCAAAAGATAAACACGGCTTGTTCCTTTATTCAAATGCCGGTCATAATCCGCCAATCTTTCTCAAAACTGATGGAACCATTATTTTTCTTAATCCCACGGGTATGGTACTTGGTCCTGCACCCGATATGGGCTATCATGTTGATAATATTAACTTTAATCCCGGTGATCTGCTGGTTTTATATTCTGACGGAGTCACAGAATCAACGGATCAAAATGATGAACAGTTCGGAGAAAAAAGGCTTACAGAAATTATCAGAAGGCATTCAGATAAATCAACAAAGGATATTGCAATCAGAGTTATTGATGCAGCAATAAGATTCAGTGCAAAAGGCACATATAATGATGACAAAACTATTGTCGTAATAAAGAAGAAACTTCAGTAATGTTTAAGGCATTCAACCCCGCAACAGGAGAGTTAATTTCTTCCTGCAATACTATTTCAGACTCAGTTCTGAGAAAACTCCTGAATCAGGCAGATCAGAGATTTAAAGCAAACTCAACAGAACCCCTTTCAGACAGAATAGCAAGAGTACGTGAGTATGCACGTATTCTTAGAGAGCAGTCTGAAGTACATGCAAAAAGCATGACAGAAAACATGGGCAAACCCATTCTTCAGGCAAGAGCAGAAATTGAAAAATGTGCATGGCTTTGTGATTATTATGCCGGTATTGCCGAATCTGAACTGGCGGACATTAACATTTCAACTGATGCAAAAAAGAGTTATGTGAGCTTCAGACCACTTGGGGTTCTTATTGGTATTATGCCATGGAATTTCCCTTACTGGCAGGCTCTGCGTTTTGCAATACCTGCAATTCTTTCAGGAAATACAATTCTGCTGAAACATGCTCCCTCTGTACCTGACTGTGCCATACGCCTGAGTTCGTTATTTGACGAATCAGGATTTGCCCCGGGTACTTATACCAATGTTTTTATAACTCCTGAGCAGGTTAAAAAAATTCTTCCGGATAAGCGGATAAAAGGTTTATCAATGACGGGCAGCACCGCAGCCGGTAAAAAAGTTGCATCGCTGACCGGCAGGTATATGAAAAAATCACTGTTTGAGCTCGGAGGCAGCGACCCTTATGTCATTCTTGAAGATGCGGATATTCCAAGGGCAGTTAAGGCCTGTGTTACTTCCAGATTGATCAATAATGGTCAGAGTTGTGTAGCAGCAAAGAGATTTATTGTCTCAAAGCGTGTTTATGATGAGTTTGCGGAAGCGTTCATTTCCGAAATGAAGAGAGTGGAAATTGAAGATCCTTTTAAAGAGGAATGCCGTCTGGGACCTTTAGCCAGGAAAGATCTGCGGGATAATCTGCACGATCAGGTAGTGAGATCAGTTAAAGCAGGCGCTTCTACTGTTATAGGAGGATATATTCCTGATACTCCCGGTTTTTACTATCCTGCAACAGTGCTTGAAAATGTAAAGAAAGGCTCTCCTGCTTATAAAGAAGAATTATTCGGTCCTGTTTCACCTCTGATACAAGCTCAGAACGATGAAGCTGCTCTGAGAATTGCAAATGATACCGATTATGGCCTGGGTGCTTCTGTCTTTACGGAGGACACAGAAAAAGGAGAACGGCTTGCTAAATATTTTCTTGAGGCAGGGAACTGCTTTGTCAATAATTTTGTAAAATCAGACCCGAGGCTGCCATTTGGAGGGATAAAAAGCTCGGGTTATGGCCGCGAGCTCTCTCCGTTCGGATTAAAAGAATTTTGTAATATCAAGACTGTCTATGTAAGCTCCTGAAAAGGTTTAATCGGCCTTTCTATTCATCATTTTATCACGGAGTGCCTTAAAAGCAGTTCCTTCATTCCAGGTGGGGAAGGAAGTGCTTTCACTGAGTTTGTGACCAATAATGAAGGCAATCTTAATATCCTCAACTGCCCCGGTGAGATCCCAGTAAGAAGGGTCATATTCATCACCAACTCTGTGATATTTAGTTTTTCCCCATTCCTCATTCTTCTTTTTCAAGTACTCAAAACCGTGAACGGCGTGTTCGCGTCCGCCGCCGAGAAACATGGCCGGAACACCTTTCTTAGCAAAAGGAAAATGGTCTGATCTGAAAAAGCCTCCGCTTGAAGGATTCATGTCAGGTGAGACATATTTGTTTTTCAGAGCTGCAGCAGATTCCACATATGCATCAAGCCCCGATAATCCTTTTCCGATATGTGTTATATCCTTTGTCGGGCCGTAGATGTTTAATCCGTCAATATTTATAACGGCAACAGTCTGCTCAAGATGGTAAACTGGATTAGCAGTGTAATATTCTGCTCCTAGAAGACCTCTTTCTTCAGCTCCGGTTCCTATAAAAACAACAGACCGGTCATTCTTTTCTTCACCTTGAAGATTCGCAAATACCTTAGCTATTTCAATAAGAGCAGACGTTCCTGTTGCATTATCTCTCGCTCCGTTATAAATCTGATCTCCCTGAAGTGTTGTATCAATACCGAGGTGGTCATAATGGGCTGTGTATATGACGACCTCATCAGGTCTTTTTGATCCTGGTATTTTAGCTATAAAGTTATAAGTCTCTGTTGATTTATAAGTATTTTTAATTTTGATATCTGCATAGATACCAAGTGAAAATGGTTTGAAACCCGGAGTAACAGCCTTTTTCTTTAGCTCTGCAAAGTCATACCCTGCCATTGAAAATAATTCTTTAGCTTTAAAGTCTGTTATCCATCCTTCCACTCCGGCTCTGTCCATATTCCTGGCAGCAGAAGCTACATAATACTCAGTGCCCGTCCATCCGTTCTTAACAACTTCCCATGGATATGAGGCAGGGCCTGTCTCATGAATAATAATTATTCCTGCGGCACCCTGACGGGCTGCTTCTTCATATTTATAAGTCCACCTTCCATAATAAGTCATGGCTTTCCCGGTAAAGAGTGTGGAGTCACCGGTTTCATATCCCGGATCATTAATAAATACAACCGCTATTTTATTTTTCCAGTCTATACCGGCGTAATCATTCCAGTTATATTCGGGAGCAATAATTCCATAACCGGCAAATATCAGCTCCGCATTTTCAAGATTAATTTCAGGGGTCAACCTTCTTGACTGAGCCGTAAACTCATCGGCATGCTTCAGCTTTACTGATGAGTCTTTTCCTCTGAAGTACAGGTGATCAGGTGCCTCAGAGAAAACTTCAGTTATTTCAAGTTTTTGAAGAAATGAACCTCCATTGCCCGGTATTGCACCGGCCTCTGAAAATTTTCTGGTCAGATAATCAAGAGTAAGCTTTTCACCTCTTGATGAAGGAGCTCTTCCTTCAAACTCATCAGATGAAATATTTTTAATATTATTGGTCAGAGTATCGATATTTATCAGATTGATTTGTTCAGGTACTTTATAACCGCTGCTCTGCGGAGTAATAAATACATTTAACAACAGTAAAAAAATAATGTTAAATACTAGTATTTGCATTCTGATATCCGGTTGTTATTATGAAGGAAGGGGGAAAGAAAACCGGGGTGCCTGATCTTCAATTATAGCCCTCTTAAGAAAAGACAACCCCGGTGTAAATTATTTTACGGCAGCTATGGCTTTTTCGTAATCAGGTTCGTCGCCTGTGTTCGGTACCTGTTCGGTATGAACAATAATACCGTTTTCATCAATTACAACAACAGCTCTTGAGAATAACCCCTTAAACGGACCCTCCTCAAAAGTAACACCGTATGTACTGCCAAAATCATTATATCTGAATTCAGAGAGTCCCACAACGTTATCAAGTCCTTCAGTGGTGCAGAATTTTTTGTGCGCAAAGGGAGTATCTTTGGAGATGCAAAGCACAACCGTATTATCAAGAGAGGATGCTTCCTGATTGAACTTTCTTATTGAAGTGGCGCATACAGCTGTATCGAGACTCGGGAAAATATTCAGTATGACTTTTTTACCCTTAAATTCAGATAATGAAGAGTCACTGAGATCAGTTTTTACAAGTTTGAAATCAGGAGCCGGGGTCCCAACCTGTGGTAAATTACCGGTTGTTTTTACTGTGGTTCCTGCAAATAATACTTCTGCCATTTTATTCCTTTTCTTATTGTGATTTATAAATTTTAACCGCGACATAAGAGATTAAGTTTCAAATTAATCTTTCTTTTCCTCCCCTTTAAATTCATATTCAGTATCAGAATTTTCAGCTGTATCATGATCATCTGTAATACCGGGAAATTTCCAGTTCTTTAGTTTCCTTCCTGTTTCATCTTCAGCATAACCCATAATCCTTGACATAACCTCGGTTTCTGGAAATCTCTCAAGAACAAGTTTAACAATAACCAGGAAGGGTATTCCAAGGAACAAACCTGAAACGCCCCAGAGATATCCCCAGAAGAGAAGTCCGAACATGGCTGTAATTGTATTAATTCTGAGCGAGTGTCCCATAAGTATCGGTTCAAAAATATTACCAATAATCTGCTGTTTAGCAGTAAGGATTGTAATAAACAGCATAATGGTCAAAAAACTGTCAAACTGAATAATAGCCATCAGCGATGGAAGTATTACACCGGCTATAGCACCGATATAAGGAATAAAACCAAGAATAAATGTCAGAAACGCCCAGAGGAAAGAAAATTTGATTCCGAAAACAAAACAAACCACATACACAACTGTTGCCGAAAGGAATGCAACAAAAACTTTGAGTAAAACATATTTGTAAATCTGTTTCTGTATTCTTTCATAAACTCTTATAAGTGACGTTGAGTCATTATTCTTACCAGCAACATAGCTGAGGTAGTTTTTGTAGTTTGGCAGGCCTATCAGAAACACGGAAAAATAAATTGAAAACCAAAAGAAAGAACCTGTGAATGAAGTTATGGAATCAAAGGTATTGCCAAGAATATCCGAGAGATTAATTTTCTGAAGAATTTGAAGAAGTGCATCCTTATCTTTTATATCAACACCGAAGAATACTCTTATGAAGCTCGAGAAAAACTCCGCCATAGGCAGTACCCGCTGATAAAGCTGATTAAGCAGTTCAGGACTCTGTTCAACAACCTGAGTTACGGAATTGTAAAGTATGGCGTAAAGCAGCGCAAGAAAACCCAGTGTGATGAGGGTTATAAGAGGGAAGATAACCAGCTTGGGCACTTTCTTTTTTGCAAGCCAGAATATCATTGGCTGAAAAAAAGTTGCCAGCAGGAATGCAAATGCCAGAGGAACAATTATTGCAGAGAATATTGAAAGCAGATAAAAACAAAGAACAATCAGAAAGATTATAAATATCTGAAAAATTCCTTTAAGCCTGTCATCAGAGTTATTTGCCATAATTTACTTTCAATTTGTTATATAAAAAAAAAGGAGTTGCGAGACTCCTTTTCAATATCAGATTTATCAGAATAAAACGTTATTCGGAGTTCTGGGATACGGTACCACATCCCTGATATTCTTCATTCCTGTAATATACATTACGGCTCTTTCAAGCCCGAGACCAAACCCCGCATGAGGAAAAGTTCCGTATCTTCTTATATCCTGATACCAGGAATACTCTTCCGGATTGATTCCAAACTGCTTGAATTTGGCATCAAGAACTTCCGGTCTGTCTTCTCTCTGACTTCCGCCGATTATCTCACCGACACCCGGAACAAGCAGATCCATTGCTCTTACCGTTTTATCATCCTCATTTAATTTCATGTAGAATGCTTTAATCTCTTTCGGATAGTCAATGACAAAGACGGGCTTATTAAATATTTGTTCCGTTATATACCTTTCATGTTCAGTCTGAAGATTTTCACCCCATGAAGTCGGATATTCAAACTGATGTCCCGATTTGTTAAGAAGGTCTATAGCTTCTGTGTAGGTTATAACCTTAAACTCAGAATTCAGAACATTTTCAAGTCGATTTATAAGTTCATTATCAATAAATTTATCAAAGAACTCCATTTCATCCGGAGCCTGGGTCATGACTTCATTTATAACAAATTTCATCATGTCTTCAGCGAGGCGCATGTCATCATTAAGGTCACCGAACGCTATTTCAGGTTCAATCATCCAGAATTCATTTGCATGTCTGGCAGTATTTGAGTTTTCTGCCCTGAAAGTAGGCCCGAACGTATAAACGTTTCTGAATGCAGTACAGAAGGGTTCAACGGTGAGCTGCCCGCTTACGGTAAGATGAACCTGTTTGCCGAAAATCTCTTTTGAAAAATCAACATGTCCGTACTCATTCCTGGGTGGGTTATGATGATCAAGAGTTGTGACCCTGAACATTTCACCGGCACCTTCTGCATCGGTACTGGTAATGATAGGGGTATGAACGTACACAAATCCTCTTTCATTAAAGAATTTGTGAATAGCGAAAGAGATAATTGAACGAACTCTGAAGACCGCCATAAATGTGTTTGTTCTTGGCCTTAGATGAGCTATGGTTCTCAGATACTCAAAAGTGTGTCTCTTTTTCTGAATAGGGAAATCAAGATCAGCCAGCCCGATAATTTCCACAGAACCGGCCTTAAGTTCAACAGGCTGCTTTGCTCCGGGAGATTCAACCAGAATCCCTCTGACTTTTAATGATGAACCAAGGGTCACTCTGCTGATTTCATCGAAGTTTAAAAGTGTATCTTCAAAGACTACCTGAAGGTTCTTAAATGATGAACCGTCATTCAACTCAATAAAGCCGAAGTTTTTTGAAACTCTGTGAGTCCTGACCCAGCCTGATAATACAAGTTCTTTTTCTAAATAATCTGATGGTGAAGTGAAAATATCTTTAACAAGGGGTTTCGTCATTTTCTATCCGTTTAATCTACCGCAAAAAGTCGTTTCACAAAATTACTAAAAACTCTTAAATTTATAAGGTAAGTCTATATTTTTATTAATAATAACAGGTGTAAAATTGATTAAAGTTCTGTTTGTCTGTCTCGGAAATATCTGCAGATCACCTGTTGGAGAAGCGATTTTTCAGAAACTGGTAAATGAAAAGGGATTAGATAAAAAGATCCTTGTTGATTCAGCAGGAATGGCGGCTTATCATACAGGTGAGCTGGCCGATTCAAGGATGAGAAAACATGCATTGAGAAGAGGTTATGAAATAACTCACAGGGCAAGGAAAGTGCAAATTGATGATTTTATCGGATCCGATTACATTCTCATCATGGATCAGGATAATTATTATGATTACATGCGCATTGATCCGCAGCAGTTGTACCGTCATAAAGTATTTTTTGCTACTGATTTTGCACATGGGAGAAC
>CAYPMQ010000018.1:0-21709 GCA_964411625.1 uncultured Ignavibacteriaceae bacterium | reverse complement strand
GCTTAATGCGTACTGAGTACCGCCGTATTTATTGGAAAAGACCATATATCTCAGCCAGTTTTTTGATGAGGTGCGGGTGATTGTAACATGATTGGTGATATCTGAAAGCGGAACATACCCTATACCTGTTCCACCAAATTTCTGCTGAAATTTCACCCTGAGAAGCTGGGTTATTCTGTCTCCTTCAATCTGAGAATCACCATAGTGTGCAATTCTGAGTATTTTCCCGCTTTTGTTTTTCTCAAGCGATTCAAAAAAATTATCAAGAGGCCTTTCACCCTTTACCGGCTTATTTATCAGCAGGGTATTTACATCAGCGGTTTGGTGATTATCTTTTTCCGCTTCGTCTTCATTTTCGAGGTATTTGCCGATAAGATCTTCAGCTTTATCATTTTCTTTGATGATCTTTACTTCAGTAAGTTCTTTAAATGATGGGAACTTAACGTTCAGAGTGTCTTTACCACCGGGAAGCGGAATATTAATTTCGGGATTGATAATTGAATACCCTAACAGCAAAACATTAAAAAGTATAACAATTTTAAGGGCTTCGGTAAATTTGTTTTTCATCAGGATGTAATAATCGGATAATTCAGATAAACGTAGAGACGTATGGGTAATACCCAAAGTTTACAAAAAATCAAACCTTAAATATACTAAAGAAGGGTTATAACCTAAATGAAATATTATCTGCCCTCATTAAATATGGAATTTGTGCGGTTTTAGTGATATTGTCAGAAAAGCCGGAAGGAGAACAATCTCCTTCCGGTTAAAAACAGATTATTTAAGAAGTGACATTTTCATAACTTTAACGTAGAGTGATTTTCCGGCCGGGTCATCAGCGGTTAATCTGTAAATGTAAGTGCCGCTGCTTAATCCCTGTCCTGCAGTGTTAATATCAAAGCTGTGATATCCCGCAGAGAGTCCCTGCTGATTTAGGCTCATAATCTTGCTGCCGAGAATATCAAACACTTCCAATGTTACATTTGCGTCAACAGGGAGAGCAAATGCAATTTTGGTCGAAGGGTTAAAAGGATTCGGATAGTTTTGTGAAACAGAGAAATCAGAAGGCACTCCAATATTAACATCGCTACCCAGATTATGATATTCAAAAGCTCCGCTGAAATCTGTTTGTTTCAGTCTGTAATAGTATTTTCCGGCAGCAAGACCCGCATCCTGATATCTGTAAACAACGGGTTCTGTCACGGTACCTTTACCTTTTACGAATCCGAGTGCGGTCCAGTTGTTTTTGTCTGTACTTCTCTGAACTTCGAATCCTGAGTTATTGAGCTCTGTTGCCGTTACCCAGGTAAGCTCAACAATACTGCCGTTAACCACCGCTGAAAATGATGCAATCTCAACGGGGACAGGTGTTCCTGCTTCATCTGCACCACGGTAAGGATTATTCGGATTTCTCTGATTTCCGTCTATATCCGTGTTGATTCCCGAAATGGGAGTTCCGGCCAGATCAGGATCACCTATTGATGCTCCCGCAAGATGAAGATCTGTTTCAGAGACAAAATTAGTGTTTTTGAAAATGCTGTTCTGTTCCTGCGGAGCAGCAGCAGCTTTATATAAAGCGATATCATTATAAGGAGCAGCCCAGTAAGCATGATAAGAATCAGATGATCCTGAAGCGTATGATACGTTGTAGTCTATATCGAGAATGCCTGTTGCAGTTGCCATTGAGAGGCCTGTATGATATGCTCCCGGGGTCCCTCCCGTTCTGGTGTTCACCATTACGTTATTTTTTATGTTTATTACGGTAGTATCATTTGTCGAGGCTTTGTAAATTGCTGCAGAGACTGGTGTTCCGGCTGTACCACCATAGTGTGTACCGGATAGATTGAATGTATTGTAGTATATGTTCATAGAATATTTGGAGCTGCCGGCAAAGTAAATTCCATAGTACATGCTGGCTGCTCCTCTGAATGTCTGATTAAGAGCTATAAAGTTGTTATAAATCTCATAAGTTGCTCCGGCTGAGCCTGTAAATGTAATGCCCCGCAGAGTAACACCGCTTCCCGAAGATGAAATTAAATTCAGAATCTTGTTATTCCTGATGACCAGATTCTGACCGGTAATTGAGCCGACATTAATTCCGGATACACCTGTACTTGCATATCCGTTGACCTGGTAAATAAGATTATCCTCAATAACCACGGAAGGTGCTGCGGAAAGAAGCCAGATACCCGTAAATGAAAAGTTCGTTATAACATTACCTTTTATCAGGATATTCTGATTAGGATTTGCAGCCGTACCGCTTGATGCAATAGCGGAGCGTGATCCGTCAATTATGCAGTTTAATACGGAGTTATTTGAATTCCCCTCCGGATTATTTGCTGCTGTTCCAAACAGTATTCCTCTCGGTCCGGTTGTATTCTGCGAGTTATTTTTAACAATACAGTTCCTGATAATATTATTTGTGGCGCCGTTAATCATATTAATTGTGTTTGAGCTTGTTCCGGTTGTGATTGTATTTTCAATCAGAAGGTTTTTCGATGTGTCACCGGAAGCACTTCCGTCAATTATCACATAATCAGCACCATCAAGATTGATTACAGGATTATTACTTATTGATGTGGCGACAGTTACCAAGCCTACTCCCGGAGCAGGTTTTATTTTAATTGTATTTGAAGCACTTGCTCCTTCTTTTGAACCTAAGTCTATCGGAAATGTTTCCGTTGATCCATTATATGCCGATGTAATCCAAATCTGATATGCCTGTGTAAGCGGTGTTGTTATTGCATTATATGCCGCCTGAATTGAATTATGCGAACTGATCAGAGTTGAACTGCCATCACGAAGTTCAACTGAATTCACCTGAGAAAATATTTTGGAAGAGAACACTGACAGAGTAAGAAATGATATAATGATGTATATTACTTTTTTCATCCATTAACCTCTATTTTATGAAGAAAAATTTTTTAACAGTAGTGGTTTCTTCCTTAAAAGATATTCAATATTCTGCTAATTTACAAGTTATTTCACTGCTCATTATTAACCAGATCCCGGAACTGCCTGATCAGATCGGCTTAATCTATGTTAATTAAATTTCGTATTTTTCACAATGATTAATAATTTCACTTTTGAACGCATTTTAAGGTCGTAAATGGAGACTCTGATCTTGCTAATTATAGGACTGGCTGCAGGGCTGGCAAGCGGAATTCTTGGAATAGGCGGAGGAATTATCGTGATTCCTGCACTAACATACCTCATGAATTTTTCACAAAAAGAGGCACAGGGTACTTCACTGGGTTTATTGCTCCCACCTATCGGTATACTTGCCGTAATTAATTATTACAAAGAAGGGTTTGTTGATCTCCGTGCAGTCTCTATAATGATAATAACTTTTCTGATAGGCAGTTATATTTCATCTAAATTTATTGTGAATATTCCTGAAGATATGGTCAAAAAGATCTTTGCAGTATTCCTGTTTTTATATGCCTTTAAATTGTTTTTCGGGAAATGAGTGTTATTTTGATAAGAAACATATTTACCCTGTTTATACTTCAGATCATTTTACCAGGATTTCTTAAAGCTGACTCGGTTTATGTCGATTTCAGATATTGCGGCAACGCAAAGGAAGTTTCAGTTGCAGGAAGTTTCAATGGTTGGAACGCCGCCTCAGCCAAAATGAAACTTACCGACTCATGTCATACATTAAGACTTTTACTTCCGGAAGGCTTCCACTACTACAAATTTATTGCTGATGGCAAATGGATCCCCGATCCGGAAAATACCGAAAGAATTAATGACGGTGGTGATTCATTTAACTCGGTCTTAAAAGCCGGTAATCCCCCTGTGCCTCAAAGAAAAAGATCGCAGATCCCCTTCCCCGCGAAATCTGTCCCCGAACCTGTTTATGACGATGATCCCTTGTTGATTAATCTTTATTATGCTGCCCTTGAAATGGCCTGGAATAAAATAACTTATGGAACAACCGAGAACGGATTTGCTTTAAGCTTTATGGATGAGGGATTTAATGAGTATATCTACCAGTGGGATGACTGTTTTATTGCAAGATTCGGGATATATGCTCCCGGGGTTTTTCCTGCGATGAATTCAATTGATAATTTTTACAGCAGACAGAGACCTGATGGTTATATTCAAAGGGTTTACAGTGAAGAAACCGGTCTTCCCGCAGCAGTTGAAAGCAGTGATGAACCGATGATTAATCCGCCTCTTTTTTCATGGATTGAATTTGAGTATTACAGGATCACGGGGGATACTTCAAGGATCAGAAGAACTGCCTCCTCAATCGAAAAATATATGTCATGGCTTGAAAATAACATTAAAGATCCCGCAGGTTCGGGTTTATATTACAATACCCATTTGGGCAGCGGAATGGATAACGTTCCAAGGGCTGATAAAGGGATCTGGATTGACCAGTCACTTCAGATGGCAATGGCTTATGATTTTCTTTCCCGTCTTTACGGGGTTATTCACGATACTCTCAAAACAAACCGGTATTTTACTTTTTCAGAGCAGATCAGGGAAAAAATTCTGAAAATCTGTTACAACCATGAAACAGCTTTTCTTCATGATGTGTCACCAGAGGGCATTTTTAATCCTGTTAAACACGTCGGAGCATTCTGGGCATTCTCTGCGGGCATCAATGATCCCTCAGTCATAGGTAACCTCATAAAAACTCTGTGTGATTCAACTGAATTTATGCGCTATCACCCTTTTCCTGCCATTTCGGCAAGGAGTGCAGTTTATAATCCGCGCGGACATTACTGGCGCGGCGGTGTATGGACTCCCGTTAATTTTATGATCATCAAAGGTCTTGAAAGAATTGGTGAGCAGAGTTTTGCCGACTATGCCGCACTGCTTCATCTCAACCGTATTAAAGATATTTATTTTAATTTCAAACCTGACTCGGGAAAAATTGAATATTCAGAGAGGTACGAAGATGGTTACAATACGATCTGGGAATGTTACTCCCCTGATTTCCCTGAGCCTGCTACCCGATGGGATGATACTTTCTATTCACGACAGGATTTTGCAGGCTGGACAGCCCTTGCCCCTGTTGCACTTTTCATCGAGAATATAATTGGTTTAAGAATTGAAGGATATAAAAACAGAGTGATCTGGAATCTCAGAGGCGGTGCCGATTCAGGACTCAAAAACTTCAGTCTTCCCGGGCAAAAGGTTTCAATAATCCGGAGATTTAATGAAGGAAAGCCTTATGTAGAAGTAACTGCAGAAAAACAATTTGAACTGATTATCGTAACTAACGGAATATCAGTTAATTATACCGTTCAGCCGGGTTATTCAAGGCTGGAACCAGAAGATTAGTAATATGGCCTGAATGTTACAAATGCGAAATTAATGTTTTTTGAGCCGTCCGCGTTATAAGAAACATCTCTTTTACTTGTTGCACAATATGATTTTATTTCATTTTCCTCAAGTAAACGCAACAGTCTGTAAACAAGAGTGTACTCACCCGAAATCAATACAGAAAAACCTTTTTCATCATCCTTATTAACTTCTTTAATTTTAAGGATATAAGAAAGGTAATCAGAAGCTGTGACCTGCACATCTTCTAAGCTTAAACCAGGGTCTATATCAGGGAAAATCAGATCTTCCACGCCTCCGAAAAGTTCGATCGCAGTTTCCTTCTGTTTATCAGACCATTTTTTCCATGGGTGGTTTGAAATATTAAGTAACATGATCTAAAGAATTTATTTATAAGAAATTAGTTAAATTTGCTTTACGTTTTTGAATATATCTTTAAAATTATTTTTCCGGAAAATTAATATACGGGATTCAATTTGATTTTTCTCAGGACATTATTCCTCATAATTGCATTTACTTTTTTTCAGAAGAATTTAATTTCTCAGAGTTTTACTGACTCACTGAATCTTAACGGGAACCGGATATCCGACAGCAGCAGTACACTTACTGCATTTAATTCAAAATTATACGATGCCCTGCTGAATAAAAGAAGTTTATCTGTTTTTCTTCTTGGTGATTCTCATGTCAGGCAGGGTGGTCTTGGTAAAAGTCTTTCTAATACACTCAGTTCTTTTATCGCTTCCGATTTACCTTTTCCGTTTAGAGAAAGTCTTGATTCTGAAATAGTAAAGAAGATAATCAGCCTTTACCATGAAAACCTCACTGCCGATAATGAAAAAATTAAACCGGTCCTTTTACCTGCTGCTCATCATAAAGCGGGCCTGCCGCAGAAAAATCTCAACTTTAATCAGTTTGGCGTTATTGGTGCATCTTATTACTACTTCAACACTTACGGTTATGCCTCCTCGTTTGCCGCCAATCTTAAACCGGATCTTTACATTGTGGCACTCGGAGTTAATGACTGCTATTACCCGTCATTTGATGCTGATGCATTTATGACTCAGGTAAAAACACTGGTTGCCGGTATAAGAAAACATTCACCTGATTCAGGAATCCTGATTGTGCTCCCGCCGGATCATTTCAGATGGCAGTTCAGACAGCCTGTAATTAACGAAAATATAATCACTCTCCGGGATTCACTTATCCCATGGCTGATTGCCGAAAAAATTCCCTGGTACGATTTCTTTACAGTTATGGGTGGACAAGGTTCAATCAAAACATGGCAAAGAAATAAATTCGCAGAAGGAGATCTGATCCATTTTACAAATCAGGGATATGAGCTCTGGGGAAAGCTTCTAGGTACTGCACTTATCAATAATTTTATTTTTTCCCTCATAAAAGATGAAGTTAACTAAGTACTTTATATTAATTGCTTTTACTTCATTTTTTCTTATCTCATGCGTTCAGCGCACTGATATAAAAGAGATAGAAAAAATCACTTTTTCCGTTTCGGAAAGACTCTCAAGATCCTCGTGGGTAATTATTCAGCGTGAATTAAAAGACAGGATCATAGATAAACCGCACCGTATTCTTATTATCGGCGATTCTATGGCCGATGGTTTTGGATTTTTTATGCTGAAAAACTTCAGAAATCTGAAGCACACCTTAATAAGAGCCGGTGTTACAAGCTCTTCATCAATGTTCTGGGCAAATTCTGACAGCCTGAGTTACCTGATTAATCTTCACTCCCCTGATTATGTTATGATATTTCTGGGCTCAAATGAATATAAATATAAGGATACTGTCAATCTGGTCAGGGTTGTGCAGAAAATCGTCGGAGATACACAGGGAATACCTTATATCTGGGTGGGTCCCGAACTTGATACTAAAGATGGCCGGTATAACAGAATTCTTAAATCAGTTCTGGGGCAAGGCAGATATGCTTCACTAAAGGAATTTTCTTTTAAGCATGGTAAAGTGAAGAATCATCCGTCAGAAGACGGTTGGATTAAGCTTGCCGGGCAGCTTAATGAGTGGATAATGTTCCGTTCAGATTATCCGCTGAAACTTCTGAACTGATAAACTACTATTATAAGTAGGATCAGGCCTTCAGAGCCCTGATGTTAAGTTCATATATCTTTTTCACTACATCAAATTCCGGTCTGAGAACTGAATAGTAAACGGTGTCTCTCCTTCTTCCGTCATGCATAACGGTGTGTGACCTGAGAGCTCCTTCATATCGTGCTCCCAGTTTTTCAAGTCCTCCCCTTGCAGGAGCATTATAATAGTCAGTTTTAAACTCCACTCTTTCAAATCCGAGAGTATCAAATGCATAGCCGAGCATTAGGATTTTTGAAGCCTGATTTATACCCGTGCCTCTTTTTGCAGGGTTCACAAATGAACCGCCTATTTCAACTCTTTTATCGCGGAAAGAAAAATTCAGAAAAGACATACTTCCCGCGGTTTCACCGGTTTTAACTTCAATAATTGTAAAACCGTAGCGTTTAGCATTATTCCTTGATTCAACCGAACTCTCAAAAAACTTCAAAAGGTCATCTTCAGTACTGATCTTGAAAATATAAAAATCCCAAATTCTTTCGTCAAAGATGAATTTTCTGTATGACTCTCTATCTTCATATTTTATCGGGCGAAGAGTGACCAGATCATTTTCGAGGATAATATCTTCAGAAAAATCGGTTTCAGTCAGCATTTCAGACTATAAAATATTTTCTATTTTATTAATTGTTTTATTTTTGAGCCCTTCAAGGGTCTCTGTGCTTAGCATTTTGTACGCTTCGTTTCTTAATGCTCCCAATAATCATGAACCGGGCAGGGCTCAGAAACAGAACAGCCTTTAAATCCAAGTACGCAATTATTAAATACCGAAGGTCCGTCAAGAGCTAGAACGATATCTATAAGTCTCACTTCGTTCGCTTCTTTTGATAGGAAGAATCCTCCGTTTTTGCCTTTTTTTGAACCGACAATGCCGCTGTCAGTAAGTATTTGTAAAACCTTTGCAACAAATTCTTTTGGAATCTTCAGCTTATCGGAAACTTCCGATGCATTGACTAATGTGTCCCGTTCCAAAGTAGATAGATATAACACGGACTGAAGTCCGATTTCGCATTTTTTCGAGAAAATTACTGTCATTGGTATCCGGTTTAATCAATAATATTAAATATTTGAATTCTCTGATATCTCATGTTAACTAAACATAGTTCCCTTATAAATAAGTGTGCAATCTAATTCATTTTAATGAAACATTAAAAATTAATATTGACATTTGCACAGAATTTTCACAATCATGCCGCACCGCCTCTGTTTTATCACCACGTGATTTTAACATTACGGGCACCCGTATTTAATTTCCAATAATCTGCATAGTTAGATCGTAGCAGATGAGGCTTATTTATAGTGGCAGATATTCCTTCTTTATTTTGAAATTCATGCACAGCGGCATCAGATGTTCTTTACTGAATTATTTTCTGACAGAATTACTACCGAAAAACTGCCTTTTTTGAATTTTATAGAGGCTTGCTGTGTTAATTTTTGATAGTATAACAGTTTGTCCGGTCAATTGAAAAAAAATCTGTCATTGATATTTCTGGTATCATCCTTGTTTTTATTCGGCGGGTGTGAGGCTGAAAGACTGAACCCACTTGATCCGCTTAATACATCCTCAACTGTTTATGAGATTTCGGGGAGTATAAAAACAGCCAGTTTTCCGCAGAATCCCATTGGAAATGTTTTTGTTACATTTTCCGAAGGTTCAATGTCTTCAATGACAGACTCAGATGGCGGATTTATAATAAGGCTAAGCAATCCCCGAAACGGATACATCAGATTTTCAAGGGACGGCTTTAAATCTGATTCAGCATTTGTTGATTGGAGAGGAATGCGTAAAGTTATTATAAATAAAACCCTCTCCTTCTCACCTGTTGTAACACAGTTCAGTGTCAGGAGTGAGGTTACCAACAGATTTCCCTCGGTTAAGTTTGTTAATATTCGCTTTGAGGCCGATATTACTGACCAGGGTTCTACAGTCGATTCTGTATTTGCATCCGATATTGAATCAGGCAAATTGTATTATCTGACATTTGACCGTAATTCCGGTCTATATACTTCAGTCTTTTCAATTCTCGATTTCCCCGGCATCACTTCATTCAGAGACCTCACCGGCAAAGAATTCAGCATTCTTATTAAAGAAAAAAGCGGTCATATTACCGTCAGGGGTCTTGCCTCGGTAAAAAGAATAATTGAGGATGAACCATTGCTTACATCGCCTGTAAACGGGCAGAATCTAAATCCGCAGGCACCCATTGAGTTTAAGTGGCAGCTATTTAACCCCGGATTCGGGCATTCATTCATAATTGAAATATACAGCGATGATATTAACCCGTTTCTGATAAGAAGAATTACCGGAATAGCCTCCGGCGTGCAGATTTACAGTGCAGATATTAATCTTCCCGCCGGAGATTATTTCTGGGTTCTTTTTGCGGAAGACAAATTCGGAAATCTTGCAAGGTCAAAGACTGCATCATTCAGGATAAACTGATATGCTTAACCCGGGAACAACTACCAACCTTGATAAATTCGGCAGAATAACTGAAGAGCAATACTCTGTTCTCTACACTATCGCCAAAAAACTGAACGGAAGCGAGGAAATATCCTCTCTCATAGGTACGGCACTCGATCTCATTATTGAAGCCCTGAATGCTGAACGAGGCATTTTTGTAAAATTTGACAGCCCTGAAGATAAGTTCACAATTATAGGAGCAAGAAATTTCAACCGTGAATCAATTCCTGACCTGTCTGAATTTTCTTCAGGAATACTGCAGAAGGTTATTACGGGCCGGCAGCCCGTACTATATCATGACATCGAGAATGATGATTCGGTCTCTGTGTTTAAATCGGTTCAGATACATAATATTAAATCCGTGATAGGAGTGCCCGTATTTAATGGTGAGGAAATCTGGGGTGCAATTCTTGCAGACAGCCGCAGTAACCGAAAACTGTTCAACAGAGAAAGCCTTCTCTTTCTGGATTTTTTCTCAAGCCTGATTTCCCTTTCGCTTGATAAACTCGCTGCTATAGAAAATCTTCTAAAAGAGAATATTCTCCTTAAAAACAAACTTGAAAATCTGACTCCCCTTCCTGATATCATCGGAAACAGCAGAGCTATGCAGAATCTTGCACAGCTTATCAAAAAAGTTGCTGCAACTGATGCAACCGTACTACTGCTTGGTGAATCCGGCACAGGTAAAGATCTTATAGCCAATGCAATCCATAAACTGAGCAGACGCAGCTCAGCACCATACCTTGCGCAATACTGCGGGTCAATTCCTGATTCACTTCTTGAGAGCGAGCTTTTCGGTTACAAAAAGGGGGCATTCTCAGGAGCGGTTGCCGATAAAAAGGGCTTGTTCGAGGCGGCTGATTCAGGAACGTTTTTCCTTGATGAAATCGCGGATATTAGTCTGCCGCTTCAGGCAAAACTTCTGCGCGTTCTTCAGAACAGAGAAATTATCAGAATAGGCGATACGACAGTCAAGAAGGTGGATGTGCGAATTATCTCCGCAACTAATAAAGATCTTAAAAAGATGATAAAAAGCGGCGAATTCAGGGAAGACCTGTTCTACCGCCTGAATGTTTTCCCTGTAACCATTCCCCCGCTCCGTGAGAGAAGAGATGATATAATTCTGCTCGCAAATCATTTCATTTCCAGATTTTCTGCAAATAAGAATGTGAGGCTTCATAAAGAAACTGTTAAAAAGCTTGAGGGATATGATTTCCCGGGAAATGTAAGACAGCTTGAAAATATTATACAGCGTGCCGTGATTTTCTGTGAAGGAGATATTCTTACTCCTGATTTCATCGATCTTGAAGAACAGAATTTTGATCCCTTTAACTTTGACGGCACTTTGAATTCATACATAAAAAACCTGCTGCTCAAAAAACTCGAAGAGAATAATCAGAACAAGACTTATACCGCAAAAATCCTGGGTGTATCTGTCCGCTGGATACAAAAAAAACTTAAAGAAATGGAAGAGAACCCAGATGGCGCTCTCTCATTGAAATTCGGTGCCGGGGGTGATGAGGATGAATAAACTCAGAATTCCCTCACAGTATGAATTTTCTGAAATAATCAAAAAAGATGACCTCGGTTCAGTAAGCATCATAACAGAAAAAGTTACAGGCACAAAGTTCATTTTCAAAGAAATCACGCCTGAGGCCGGCAGTGATTTTATCAGAAGATTTTTAAGGGAAGCCGAAGTACTTTCGGGGCTCTCGCATCCCAATATCATCAGCGTGATCGGGTTCGGTCATATTACCAACCCTTATATCATCCTGCAATATTTCGAGGGCATGATTCTCTCGCGTTTTCTTCGTGAATATGATCCGGATACGGAGTCAAGGAAAAGAATATTCGGGGAGCTCCTTTCCGGAATTGCATATGCTCATGATGCCGATGTGATTCACCGCGATATAAAACCCGAGAATATCCTTATCGGCAAAGATCTTTCTGTGAAAATTATTGACTTCGGGCTTGCTCTGAAAGAAAATGAATCAGGCAAAACCATAAAAAACGGATTAATAGGGACACCGTCTTATATAGCTCCCGAAATTCTTTCAGGCGAGCCTGCTTCAAAGGCCACCGATTTGTTTGCCCTTGGCATCACCGGACTCGAAATATTTTCGGGCACAAATCCTTTTGCAGGACATGACATTAATGACACCATCAACAGACTGCTCTCTTATGATGGCAGCCTGCCTGCAGAACTGCTTTCAGAAATTCCTGATGAATACAGGCAGTTAATAAAAATTCTGCTTTCATCAGATTCCGCAACCAGAGAAATTCCTTCGGATTATAAAAGATTTACACTGCAACCTGACCATGGCAAAAGATTTACTCTTTCAGGATATTTCAGATTGGCACGAAAATATAAGTATGCCGGATACGCGGGCTCAATAGCACTGACCATCCTCCTGCTGACTGCGGTCTTATTTGCCTCTGATAAGCTTTTTCGCCCGGGTGAAAGCAATACCTCTCTTGTACCCGCTATAGAAATTAATGATTCCTCTCCTGTTGAGCGAAAAGATACTGAAGGGATTACGGTGACGAGTGGGAAAACCTCTGAAAAAGAGTCTGAAAATATAAAAGATGAGTTCTCAGAAAATGCTTCTGCTGATCCCGCCCCGGAAGAGAGTCCGGAAGCTGATATCGGATATTATAACATAAAGGTGATGCCCTGGGCAAAAGTTTATATTGACGGCGAGTATCTTGAGACTACTCCCCTTAAAAGTCCTTTGAAATTAAAAGCAGGCAAACGTAAACTGAAACTTTTTCATCCGGTTTTCGGTGAGTTTGAAACCCCAATAAGTGTTAAAAAAGGGATTACTTCCGATTTTCTTCATAATTTCAGTGCAAATTCAGGTTACCTCAGGATAAATGTTTTTCCCTGGGGAGAAGTATTTATAAATGATAAATCAGCAGGACTCACACCACTCCAGAGCCCGCTGCAGTTGAATCAGGGTGAATATAAAGTCACTGTAAGAAATCCTGCTTTTGATCTGTTTGAGAAGAAAGTTAATATCAGAAGCGGAGACACTCTCGTTATTAACCATACATTTAATTAATGGCATGATGTTTGTTGTATTAAAGTAAAAAATACGAATATACCAAGATGAAAATACTTTTTATATTAATGATTTTTGTTTTATTCCATGCTCAGAGCAGTTCTCAGACCTGGAAAGTCGAAGGTACAATGCCGATTCCCGTTTCAGGAGCTAAAGCAATTGTGAAAGATTCTCTGATATATGTTCTGGGGGGGTTTTCGTCTTCACTCAACAGATATCTTAACATTATTCAGGCTTATAATCCTCAGTCAGGCACATGGAAAAATGCCGATACTATGAAGTTTGCACGCTTCAGCTTTATAGCCGATATGTACAATGATAATATGATTTACTGCGGCGGGTATATACCCGGATTCGGATTTCATAATGCACTTGAGGTTTATGACTTTCATAACTCCCCATCTGTTCACAGTTCTCATACATTTTTCAGAAGGTACTATTCTGCAGGAGTAGTCAAAGATTCACTGCTTTATGTTATCGGTGGGTTTTCTCTCGAACCGCAGCAGCCGTTTATTGTCGAGTATAATCTGCCGGGAACTTCAATAACATATACAAATGACAGCATTTACAATGTTCAGAATTTCCCGCTGGATCAGATGCCCCTCCTTGTTGACAATGATATTTTTGTTTTCGGAGGTGTGCTGAATTCGGTAACAAATAAAATATTCAGATTTAACACCGTTACGAAGTCTTACTCGCTTCAGAGCCAGCGTATGATTGATCTTAGAGCCGGCGGCACTGTCATAAAAACTCCGGGTAATAAAGCCGCTATTATAGGCGGCTATAATGAAACTGCAAATGCAGTCAGTTCAACAGAAATTGCAACAATTGCAGGCGGTACGGTGGTTAGTCTTGAAGCGGGACCAGGAATGAATTTTGCAAGATCCGACCTTGCTTCAGTTTACTTTGAGGGTAAGATCTATGTGTTCGGAGGTACGGGTGCAAATGGAGAACCGGTTGCGCATATTGAAACGCTTGAGATTAATCCATCAACCCCGGTTAATGACAGAACTGTTGTTCCTGAGGGCATGCAGCTGAGAAATAATTATCCTAATCCGTTTAATGCCGGCACCGGAATTTCATTCAGCCTTGATAAACCTGCTCAGGTTAACTTATTAATTTATAATACTTTAGGGCAGCTTGTCAGAACTCTTGCGAGCGGTTTCATGCAGGAAGGTGTTCATGAATTCTACTGGGGCGGCGATGATGATTCGGGAAACATGCTAAGCAGCGGAGTTTACATTTACTCACTCGAGTCTGACGGTATCAGGTTTTCAAAAAAGATGTCAATGCTGAAGTAAATGTTCAGAAAAGTTTTCTTTTTGCTGTGTTCGGTTTTTTTATTTTCGTTTCATGCGGCTGCTCAGGTTGCTCAGATAAAATCAGCATTCACAAATTTTGAATTCCAGAAAGTTGTTGATATATGGGAAAAATCGGGTACGAAGTTTTCAGGATCTGATGCAGAAAAGAAAGAGGTTCTTATGCTGCTCGGGGCTTCGTATTACAGCCTGGGAGATCTCATTAATTCATCAAAAACTTTTTCAGAACTCATATCAACTGACACTGCCTATTCACCGGATCCTTCCTTTTTCTCACCTAAAATTATCGGATTTTATTCCGAAATAAAAGATACTTATCTCAGTGGTTTCAGAAACGCCGGGGCAAAAGAACTGCCTGCAAAAAAGGATACAGTTATAAAAATCCCGGAACCTCTCCTTATCCGCGAAGAACTGAAATATTCACCGGATAAAATACAGACATCACTTCTTTCGAATCTTGTTTTTCCGGGAAGCGGTCATTTTTTTAAAGACGGTCTAACAGTAAAAGCGGTTATTTATGGGTCTGTCTCACTTGTTACTCTTTCATCGTCTTTATATTTTGCTCTCAGAACAAATCAGCTCAAAGACGAGTACCTCACAGAAACAAACATTCCCGGGATTTCAGAAAAATATGACAATTATAATTCTGCATATAAAATGAGAAATATTTCCTTGATTTTGTTTGCTCTCAACTGGACTCTCTCTCAGATCGATCTTAATCTCTTTTCAGACCTCTATTCTTCGGTTACTTATAAAGCATCTGATGATCAGGTCAGCTGCAGCCTCTTTCTAAGATTTTAGTGCGAATTTTGTTCGCCGGATGCGAACAGGATACGTATTAATTCAGCCGGATTATCCCATAAAAATATATTTTCCTCATAACTCCCTTATTTTACAAAGCGTTACAGCTTTGGCACGCCTTTTGTAATTTCTCAATAGAAATTTAACAGGCGTATTAATAACTCTAAAGGAGAAAAAAATGAAAGTAATCGTGAAACTGTTCACAGTACTTGTATTGCTCACAGCAGCAATAAATGCACAAACCGCAAGACTGCAGGTAATACACAATGCTGCAGATCCTGCCGCAGCTTCGGTAGATATATATCTGAACGGCACTCCATTATTAAATGATTTTGCTTTCAGAACGGCAACACCTTTTATAGATGCACCTGCCGGTCAGGTTATCAATATCGGTGTGGCTCCGGGTAATTCTGCAACTGCAGCAGATACCCTTAAAAATTTCCAGTTAACTCTTGAACCCGGTCAGAAATATATTGCTGTTGCCAATGGTGTACTCAATCCGGCATCATTCTCTGCAAATCCTGACAACAGAAATACAGCTTTCACATTATTTATTAAAACCATGGCTCGTGAAGCTGCAGCTGATCCTGCCAAGGTCGAATTTTTTGTGGTTCACGGTTCAACTGATGCTCCTGCAGTTGATGTGGTCGCAAGAAGAGTTGCAACCTTAGTAGATAATGCCGCTTATGGTGACATAACAGGTTATATTCCCGTACCCCCAGCTAAGTATCTGCTTGATGTAACTCCGGGCAATGATAATAATACTATTGTGGCAACATTTGAAGCAGATCTTTCAGGTCTTACCGGTGGCGCAGCGGCAGTTTTTGCTTCAGGATTTCTGAATCCTTCGGCTAATCAGAATGGTCAGGCATTCGGAATTTTTGCAGCACTTCCTAACGGCACTGTGGTAGCATTTACTCCAAAAACCACGGCAAGACTGCAGGTTATTCACAACGCCGCCGATCCTGCTGCTGCTTCAGTAGATGTCTATCTGAACGGAGGAGTGCTTCTGAACGACTTTGCTTTCAGAACCGCAACCGCTTTTATTGATGCTCCTGCTAATCAGATAATAAATGTAGGAATAGCAGGAGGCTCAAGCGCTTCTGCTGCAGACACACTTAAAAACTTTCAGTTAAAGCTTTTACCGGGTGATGCCTATGTGGCAATTGCAAACGGTGTTCTGAATCCCTCAGCATTTGCAGCTAATCCCGATAACAGACCAACAGCCTTTACCTTATTTATCAAAACTCTTGCAAGAGAATCTGGTGAAAGTAGTTCAAATGTTGACTTCGCTGTAATTCATGGCTCAACAGACGCTCCCGCTGTAGATGTAATTGCAAGGGGTGTTGCAACCCTCGTACAGGGTGCAGCCTATAGCGATATAACAGAATATATTTCAGTTCCGGCTGCCGATTACACAATTGATCTCACACCGGCCGGTGTCCCTGCAACTGTTGTGGCATCATTCACTGCTCCGCTTAGTTCACTCGGCGGAGGTGCAGCAATAGTTTTTGCTTCAGGTTTCTTTACTCCTTCAGCAAATCAGAATGGCCAGGCTTTCGGACTTTATGCTGCGCTCCCCGATGGTTCAATAGTTACTCTTAATCCTGTAACATCAATCAAAGAAGAGTCTGGTGTGAATGCCCCTGCAAGCTATGAATTAGGTCAGAACTACCCGAATCCGTTTAACCCAAGCACAAACATCAGATTTGCAATACCAGCAAAATCATTCGTTTCACTTAAAGTTTTCAACGTAATAGGTCAGGAAGTTGCAACTCTTGTTAATGATGAACTTACCGCCGGCTCATACAGCTTCAATTTTGATGCGGGAAGACTCACCAGCGGAATATATTTCTACAAACTTTCTGCAGGCAATTTTACCGAAACACGTAAAATGAATCTGCTCAAGTAATTAAAATTGGACCGTACCTTACTGATAATAGCATAATATATCTCCTAGGGTACTGAAAGGAAGGCTTAATGCCTTCCTTTTTTTTTAGCTAAAAAGAAACTGGTGACATTAAATTGTAAGTTGTAAGTTCTCTTTTTTCCCTCCTGAATAACATTTACTCAAAATTTTGTAAAACCCCCCTCTTTTCTAAAGACCCCGGTCTGATGCGTCCGCTACCCTGCTGCTGATATAAATTATAAACCTACTCAGGAAAATTGTATCACCTTTAGATTTATCACCCGGTCAGAATTGATAAGATTGGTCAATCTTGTCACTCTTAATTTGATTCATGCCTTAAATTCAGACTAAATTACTGCCGTTAAAATTAATGAAAGAGTAAACCATGAAAAAAATGTTACACATATTACTGCTCACTTTACTGATCGGCTTTACGGGTTTTACCCAGACTCTTCCGGTATGGGAGTGGATGAATCCTAAACCTAACGGGATTTATTTAACATCTGTTCAGTACATCAGCAGCAGCACTTGGGTTTTTTCAGGCAGATTTGGTTATTTTGGTAAAACAACTAACGGGGGTTTAACTTTTTACCAGAACTATAATACAGGAATCTACAATACTGCCGGTAACAGTGTTTCATGGAACAATGATCTTCATTTTTTTAATGAAAATGATGGTATTATGGTCGGGAGTCTGGGAACTATTCAGAGAACCACAAACGGCGGAATTACCTGGGATACTGTCTCAGTCAATCCAGTAAGCGGCAGTACCATCAACCTTACATCGGTCTTTTTCAGAGATAACCTGAACGGATATATCAGCGGAGGTTCCGGAACTGTTCTGAAAACAACTGACGGGGGCAGCACCTGGATTCATTTGCAGAACACCGGTTTAACTAATACGCTTACCGATATCTGGAGCAGGGATAGTTTACTTGTGCTTGCCACAAGGAGCAATAATTCAACCATAATTCGCAGTACTGACGGAGGAGTTACGTGGAGCAGTATTTCCACAGGAGCATCAGGTCCTTTCACAACCATCACAGGTACTGATAATGTCATATTTGCCGGTGGTGAAAACGGGCAGTTAAGAAAATCAACTGATTTTGGGCTGACCTGGACCAATTCAGCGTCCGGCATACCTTCATCTGCAGATATCTACGACATCAAGGTTGCGGGCAATACAGTTATAGCTATTCGGGATTTCCGAAATATTTCAAGGTCAACTAATCTTGGTGCATCCTGGTCTGCGGTTCCTATTGTACCATCAACTTTTCAATTAACTTTGCCTCTTGTCAAAATTGCAGTATCACCATCAGCCGACACTATAGTTACCGTTGGATCTGCCGGGGCTGTATTTTCAATAAAAGGAACCGGTTCAGCTCCGGAGAATCACCATACAGTTGTTACACATGGCAGCCTTTATGACTCATACATTTCCGATAACGGGAGGAAAATTATAATCACTGCCGCTGCAGGCTATAATCCCGCACACAATTACTACTTATCTTACGATGGGGGTGTGAACTGGGAAAAAAGAGCTCTTTCGCCTAATTCCTCATTAAATATCACAAAACTCGAAATGGTTGATTCCTCGTTCGGGTATGCAGGCACCAGCACGGGAGCGCTTTTCAGAACCACAGATGGCGGATTGAACTGGGATTCCATTCCGGCTGCAGGATTGCCCTCCCCCAGAGCATTCAGTAAAATTGATTTCGTCAGCAGAGATACAGGCTGGGTTTTCTGCAATAACAGTACTGTTTCAAATGGCTATGTTTTCAGAACCAATGACGGCGGTCTGACCTGGATACGACAAATTCAGACCGGAGTTCAGGGCAACTTACCGGTTTATACCGGTTATATGTTCAATGCTGACAGCGGATTATTTTATTGTTCCGGTGGATTTTACAGAACTTCAAACGGAGGCGCTGACTGGGCATTAACAACACCGGGAAGCAGCATCAACAGCCTTATTAATGATGTCAGAATTATTCAGTCAGGTTTGGGATTTGGAGTGGGTTCAGAAGGAAAAGTTATCAAAACCACTGATTTCGGCAGGACATGGAGTGTTTACGCGAGTCCCTTTACTACAAGTAATATGACTTCCGTAGAAATTGAAGATGAAAACACAGTACACTGTTTTGGTACATTCGGTGCTGCCTTATATACTACTGACGGAGGAACTACATGGTCATCTTATGTTTTGGGAAGCGGCAATAATATTTTAGGTTCATCTTTTTACAAGGATCCCGTCAGCGGAAATACCTTTCTACTTGTGCATGGTGACATAGGCACCATTATGCGTACAGGCAATCTTGTTGTGCCGGTTGAACTTATATCCTTTTCTGCCTCAGCTGCAGGAAATAGTATAATTCTCTCATGGAAAACAGGCACAGAACTCAATAACAGCGGTTTCGAGATTCAGAGAAGAGCGGGTATGGCTCCCTGGGTTACTGTGGTCTTTATTAAAAGTGCCGGCACAACCCCGGCCGGAGCTCAGTATTCATTTACCGATTCGGGTCTGCCGCAGGGGAAATATTATTACAGACTTAAACAAATTGACTTTAATGGTGCATTTGAATATTCACAAGTTATAGAAACTGAAATTGGCTCACCTGCTGATTTCCACTTGTATCAGAACTACCCTAACCCGTTTAATCCTGAAACAATCATAAATTTTTCCATAGGCTCAGATGATCACACAGTTTTAAAAGTTTATGATTTGAGCGGTGCAGAAGTTAAAACTCTGTTAAATGAGTATATAAAAAAAGGTGTTCACAGTCTGAAATTTGATGCAACAGGCCTTGCATCCGGAACATATATTTATTCTCTCATAAGCGGAGGTCTTCACAGCGTCAGGAAAATGATATTATTAAAATAGAATAGTTTTTTAACACCACCAAGTGGGGGGGAGATCTTTATAAAGACTTCCTCTCCTTTAATAACGGTTGCTCCCCCCCGACAATTAACCTGCGATAAAAATGGCTTAATGATTAAAAGTAAAAAGTGCACTCTTCATATCCTGTTTAGTTAATTCGGGAATGAAGATAGCCGTTTTTTTAAGAGGTACCGGGAAAAGATAATTCATGCCTGGGAAGAAACAGAAAATCCGTTTAGTCCGAAGTTTATATTAATTTTTCCCGATCAGCCGCATAGCGAAGCACAAAAGATTAATGTTACAGCAATTTACAGAATTCAAAGTTAACGAAATTTGCTTATCTATATTTTCATGGATCAGTTGTAACTCTTATCAGGTTCCAGAGCTTTGTTAAAACGGCTCTAACCTTCAGTAGCCGGAAGAGAACTGCTTACTTCCTTGATATTTTTCATAAAGTATGATGGAGTAACGCCGGTTGCTTCTCTGAAAATCTTAGCAAATGTAACCCTGTTACTGAATCCTGAAATTGAGGCGATACCTTCAAGTGTTAGATAGTTCCCCTGCTCAGAGTTCATTATTTTCAAAGATTCTTTTATTCTGTAGCCATTTATATATTCAAGGAAATTCATTTTATAACGTAACTGTATCGCCTTACTAAGATAGGTTCTGTTAGTGGAAAGTTTTTCTGCAAGGCTGACCATTGTCAGATCCGGATCAAGATAAACTTTGTTAACTTCCATCAGGTCTTCAAGCTCGTAAAGGATTCTTGTTATCACTTCATCTCCGGGCTCATTGGCCTTTCTTTCCTGCACTTGATGTGTGGCGGATGATACCGGATCAGCGGTTAGATCCTCCTCCGGGTGGTGAGGTGCAGTATGAAAGTTAGTTGGTTCACTCATGTAAGCAAGCTGCAGGTTTTTTTCCATCAGCATCCTGTTCTTCTTTTTTATTCTCAGGAAGTAGTAGAAATTCACGATCAGTCCAGCCAGGATTAGCACCGCTATTGCTATGGAGAGATTTCGTTCATTCATATAATTCTCAGCCTGTTTTACAGCCGATTTATAATTATGCTGAGCGTACAAATGTAAAAGTTTAGCACGGTTTGTAACTGAGTCAATTGTTTTTTCCGTTCTGTTATACTTCCGGAAATAAACTATTGCTTCTTCAGGATTTCCAAGTCCTGTGAATATCTCCGCATACAACCTGTATATCTGAGATTTATAACGGATATCAGGAAAACGAATTTCATACTCCTCTGCAGACTTAAGGGCGTTCAGAGCATCAGTAAATTTCCTTTGATTAAATAGTATCTCTGCCATGCCTGTATAAAAACCGGGGAGCTCAGATTCCTGCACATACTTTTCACTGAGTTTTATTCCGTCTGCAAAATATTTTTCTGCTTCTTTGTATTTACCGGTCAGTATCTTCAGTTCCATGAGCTTCCTGAAGATATATGGCAATCCCGCAGAATCCACATAGGCCATACCCGGTTTTTTAAGATGATCAAGCGAATTCAAAAAATATTTTTCTGCTTCTTCAAACTTACCCTGTCTAAGTTTTACAAGCCCGAGATTATTCATCACAATTCTGTAATTATGACTAGTCTCAATATCTTTTTGTCTTCTCAGAATTTCTCTGTAAATTGATTCAGCCTCACTTATCTCCCCTGCATAATAATGCATATCACCTATCATTTGCAGATTAGTTATAAGCTCAGCTTCCTGATCATTTTTCTCAAAAATATCTTTAGCCATAAGTGCATAAGTCATAGCGGAATCATACCTTGAATTATCTCTGAACACAATGGCCTTAAAAGTATATGCGGTGGAGATAAGTATATCATTTCCGTTTTCGAGCCCAATAACC